>NZ_JBFALJ010000010.1:0-229008 GCF_040660195.1 Streptomyces sp. NPDC050147
GCGCGCAGGCGTTCAGCCAGGACACGGCGGGCATCACCGGCTCCACGGAGTCGGTGATCCCGCCCTACGGCGTTTCTGTGGAGCCTAGGAGATTCGAACTCCTGACATCTGCCTTGCAAAGGCAGCGCTCTACCAACTGAGCTAAGGCCCCGAAAACGGTGCGCACAGCCGGAAGGAACCTCGTTCCGGTGGGCAACGCAGACCAGAGTACCGGGTCTCCCCCCGGATCTCGCAAAAGGATTGGGGGTCCCGGTGAACGACCACGCTCCGTAAGATGCTCGGCGTGGTTCGCGGCAGCGAACCACGGTTTTTGGGGAAGCGATGGGGAGACGCAATGGACGCCGCACAACAAGAGACAACCGCGAGAGCACGAGAGCTCCAGCGGAACTGGTACGGGGAGCCGCTGGGGGCGCTCTTCCGTCGTCTCATCGATGATCTGGGCCTCAACCAGGCACGCCTCGCCGGCGTACTCGGTCTGTCCGCGCCCATGCTGTCCCAGCTGATGAGCGGGCAGCGCGCCAAGATCGGCAACCCCGCGGTCGTCCAGCGCGTACAGCTCCTCCAGGAGCTGGCGGGCCAGGTCGCCGACGGCAGTGTGAGCGCCGCCGAGGCCACCGACCGCATGGACGAGATCAAGAAGTCCCAGGGCGGCTCCGTCCTGACCAACACCTCGCAGTCGACGACGAGTTCGGGTGCGCCCACGGTGAAGCGCGTGGTACGCGAGATCCAGTCGCTGCTGCGTTCCGTCTCGGCGGCGGGCGACATCATCGATGCCGCGGACTCCCTCGCCCCGACCCACCCGGAACTGGCAGAGTTCCTCCGGGTATACGGCGCCGGACGCACCGCGGACGCCGTCGCGCACTACGAGGCGCACCAGAACTGAGCGTCGGCCGGGCCACCGGGCGGCCCGGAGGGGGAGCGATGCGCGACCATGGGTGAGGTCTTCGCGGGCCGCTACGAACTGGTCGACCCGGTCGGCCGTGGGGGAGTCGGAGCGGTCTGGCGGGCCTGGGACCACCGGCGACGCCGGTATGTGGCGGCCAAGGTCCTGCAACAGAGCGACGCGCACGCACTGCTGCGCTTCGTACGGGAGCAGGCGCTGCGGATCGACCACCCTCATGTGCTCGCGCCCGCCAGCTGGGCCGCCGACGACGACAAGGTCCTGTTCACCATGGCCTTGGTCGCCGGCGGCTCGCTGGCCCATGTGATCGGGGACTACGGCCCGTTGCCGCCCCGCCTGGTCTGCACGCTCCTGGACCAGCTGCTTTCCGGGCTCGCCGCGGTGCATGCCGAGGGGGTCGTGCACCGTGACATCAAGCCCGCCAACATCCTGCTCGAAGCCACCGGCACCGCGCGCCCGCATCTGCGGCTCTCCGACTTCGGGATCTCGATGCGGATGGGCGAGCCGCGGCTGACCGAAACCAACCATGTCGTGGGCACTCCCGGTTACTTCGCGCCCGAGCAAATGCTGGGCGCGGAACCGGACTTCACCGCCGACCTCTTCGCCGTGGGGCTCGTCGCCCTCTATCTGCTGCAGGGCGCAAAGCCGGACGCCAAGGCCCTGATCGAGCACTTCGCCGCGCATGGCACACCTGCGGCTCCGCGAGGTGTTCCGGAGCCGCTGTGGCAGGTCGTCGCCACGCTGCTCCAGCCGGACCCGCAAGCGCGGTTCCGCACCGCCACGGGCGCGCGCAAGGCGCTGAACTCGGCCGCCGAGCTGCTGCCCGAGCCGGGGCCTGACGACGAGATCGTCGAGATCTTCGATCAACTGGGCCCGCTCCCCCAGGGATTCGGCCCCGAAGGCCCCCTCACGGCCCCGCCACAGCCACGCTTCAGTCCCCCCTCCGTACCGCCCCCGCCCCGCTCCGCACCCCAGACCGGCACCTTCCCGCTGGCTCCACCGCCACCGCCACCGCAGACCACACCACCGCAGGCCACGCCTTCGCAGGGGACGCCGCCGCCGGGGATTCCGCCGCAGGCCGCCCCGCCCCCAGCTCCGACCCCCGCTCCGGTCCCAGTTCACGTCCCCGATCAAGCCCCGGCTCAGCTCCCGGAGCAGCTACCGGCGCACGCATTCTCACCGTCCGTACCGCCATCGGCGCACCGCGTGTCCGCCCCTGCTCACCCTGCCCCGCACACCGCTCACGCCCCGCGGGCTCCACTCCAGCGTCGGCCGGTCGGGCACCGGCAGAAACGACCGGGGCCGCCCGCGAAGGTGGCGGTCCCGATGCTGCTGGCCGCTCTCGCGTGCTTCGCGGTGGGCATCTGGGCCCTTACTCAGATCTGAACCAAACCTCTGGCGGCGGCCCGTACTGCGCGCCAGAAGCCGACCCCGGAGCCGAGCCCGAAGCCGAGCCCTGGGCCGAAGAGGAAGCCGCCGCGTCAGCAGCCGCCGCAGCCCCCGCAACCCCCGCGGCCGCCGCCCTCCTCCGCCCGATCAGCGTCCACGCGCCAAGGATCATCAGCAGCAGGGCCCCGGCCCCGAACCCGCCGGCAGCGACCACTGCCATGACATCGTCGTCACTGTCGCCGCCGCCGCTCCCGTCCTCACCACCGCCGGCACCCGTCTCACCCCGCGCCGCCGCGTCCTTGTCCTCACCGGTGACGCTGAACTCGTCGGCCGGCCGCGCCGTCCCCACGTACGCGGGCCCCGCCTTCGCCGCGCCGTCGACGTTCACCCGCAGCGTCAGATCCAGCGCCCCCTTGCCGAATTGCCGGGCCACCTGCGGATTGAGATGGACCGAGAGGTAGTACCACCCGGCGAACCGCGTCCCCGCCACGCCGTCGATCGGGGAGTAGCGATTCTCGTGGGCGACGGGGGCCGCCGGGTCCAGCGTGGTCGACTTCTGCTGGCCGTCGTAGGCCGTGGTGGCGTCGTCGACGCGTGCGCGTACCGGATTGGACAGTGACAACACGAGCGCCGACGTGACGTACTCGCCCCCGCCCCCGCTCGCACTTCCCAGCTCGGCACTGGCGGAGATCTGCTGTCCCCAGTCGACCGGCACACGGTAGAAGAGGGTCTGGCCGGGTCTGATCCGGTCGCCCCAGACGCCTGACCTCAGCGCGCGGGCGTCGTTGAAGCCGGTGCCGCCCCTGCGTATCTTGCGCGCGCCACCGGGAGGGGCGGGTGAGGCGGAGTTCCACGACTCGGGCGGCGTCGTGGGGACGTTCTCGGCCACCTCGGGCTCCGACACGACGCGCAGCTCCGTGTCCCATGTCTCCGTACCGGAACCGGGGTCGCTGTTCCGCTCGACCACTACGTAGTACGTTCCGGCCGCTTTGCACCGGTTCTCGGCGGGGCCGACCGCCCGTACCGCCCAGGCGGAGAGGGGCCGCGGACTCTGCGACGTACCGAAACGCTCGTCTCCGGAGTTGCAGTTGTTGCCGTTCGTGTCCTGCAAGGACACCTCCAGACCGTCCCCGTAGGCGACCTTGGCGTCGAGCCCGGGCACGGCGGTGGCAGAGACGTACACGGTCTCGCGAGCGTCGAGTTGCAGCTGGTAGTAGAGCTTGGCACCGCGCGGGAGGGAGCTCTTGTACGTCGAGCCGGGCGTGAGCCGCTCGCTGTCCATGCTGGTCAGGGCGCCGTCGACCGCCACGGCCTGCTCGGAGAAGGCGTACGGACTCGGGGCCGAGCCCGGGCCCGACGACGGACCCTGCGCCGCGGCCGCGGCCACCCCCGCAGACGACGGCACCGCGCACAGCAGCACACACAGCGCCGCCCCCACGGCCGGCATCGCCCGGCTTCCGCACAGCCGCCCCATCACGTGCCACCCCTCCCCTGAGCCGCAGCCGTCCCGCCCACTATGCCCAGGCGCAGCCACGACAACCTTTGCTCACGCAAGGCGAGGGGTTGCCTGAGCAAACCCGAGCGGCCGAAGGACGGAAGAGATCCGGACCGCACGGTAACCAGCACGGCGGCCAGTACGGCGGACAGACCGGTGGGCAGACCGGTGGGCAGACCGGTGGCGGCACGGCGGACAGCACAGGGCCCCGGCCGCAGAAGCGGCCGGGGCCCTGTTAAGAGACTGTTGTCGGTACTCACGAACCCGTGGGCACGGAGTCAGTCGCCTCCGTCCACAGATCCTGCTCGGCGCGATCCGCCTGGATCTGGCGGTACACGAGGAGTCCGCCGATGGCAGCCAGTGCGACCAGGAGAAGCTTCTTCACCGCGCGACCTCGTCTTTCTTGACGTAAGGGACCTCTGGCGCCCGACTATACACACCGACCGATACCGATCGGTGACCTGGATCCGCCCCAACTCCCGCCCCGGAAACAGCAGTCGAATCGGGGGGCGCCGCTCACCGGCGCCTCACGGCCCGCCGCGGCCGTTCACCGCTTCGGACCCCATCCGGGCCTCCGTCAGGCCCTCCACGGGCCTTTTACGGCCATACGGGTGGTGTTCATCTGAACATCCACGCGCCACGAGAGTCGGTCCCCCACTCTCGGCTCCACATACACATCATGAGGAAAGTACGCAAATCGCCCAACCCGAAAGTGAGAAGCCATGACCGGCACCAAGGCCATGAAGCTGTGGACCACGCTCATCACCGCCTTCCTCGCACTCTTCGCCACGCTGGGATTCAGCACGACGGCAGCGGCGGCCACGCCGGTACAGCAGGCCACGGAAACGTGCAAGAGCACGCCGACCATGACGGCCCCGCTCGCGGCCTACTGGGCGGCAGCGTACGAACGGTCCTTGCCGCCCACGATGAAGCAGCGCATCCGCGCCGAGGCCCACGGATCGTCGCCCAGCTGCCGCCACGTCCCGACGGACGACACGGAGACGGCCATCGAGGCCGAGGCCCATCCGGGCAGGCTCGCCGCGGAACCGTAGTCACAACCGGCCACCACCACCCGGCCGCCGCCCCCAGGGCCCCACAGACATGAGGAAGACCCCCAGCCGACACGGGCTGGGGGTCTTCTTCATCTCTGCGTGGCTGTTGGACTCGACATCCGCGGAGCCGGCCGCCCCGGCATCCGGCCAGCCGTTCTCACTGCGCGCCGAATCCCTGGAAGATTTATTCATCGGCCGATGTCACCCGTGAATGCCAAAGGCCCCCAGTCGTAATCGACTGGGGGCCTTCGTGCTGGTGGGGCTAACAGGATTTGAACCTGTGGCCTCATCCTTATCAGGGATGCGCTCTAACCAACTGAGCTATAGCCCCGCCGCGCTGCGGTGGTGTCCCGCGCGCTGACCCCTGAAGATTAGCGCACGTGCGGGCCAGTCCCAAAATCGATACCTCCGTGGGCACCACACAGGCGATGACACGCGAAAGGGCCCCGCCCTGAGCAGGCGGGACCCTGGCCGCGAAGACCCCCGGCGTCGAGCACCGGAGGGGCGATGGAGCTCGGAACGACGAGCTACAAGAAGAGAACCGGGAAGAGGACCGGGAACAGAACTACTCGTCCTCGGCCAGCGTCAGTTCGACGCCGCCCACGAAGCCCGCGGACAGGTTGTAGATGAACGCGCCGAGCGTCGCGAGCGCCGTGGCGAGGACCACGTCGATGACCGCGATGATCGTGGTGAACATCAGGACGCGCGGCAGCGACAGGAAGGACTGCAGGTCGAAGCCGTTGGACTCGTTCGAGCCCGTCGCCTCCGAGATCGTGCCGCCCACCGTGGAGAAGACGCCCATGGCGTCCATGACCATCCACAGCACGGCGGCCGCGACGATCGTGCAGATACCGAGCGCGATGGAGAGCAGGAAGCTGACCTTCATCACCGACCACGGATCGGCCTTGGCCACTCGCAGCCGCGCCTTGCGTGTACGAGGCGTCGTGCGCGCCCCCGTCCGCGGCTTGCGCACGGAACCCGTCTGGGAACCCTGCTGGTAGGCCTGGGGCGGGTGGTACGGCTGGGACGCCTGCTTCTGGGGCTGGCGCTCGCCGGGCAGAGCCCCGGTGGCGTTCTGGGCGCCCTGGCTCCCTTGGGACTCGTCGGCGTACTGCGCGGACTGAGCCGGCTGCGGCCCTCGGGTGTCGGTCACGGTTCCCCCCTGGGATCCACGGGACTCATGCGAGTCGGGAGAATCTGTGGCGGAGCCACGGACACCGTCTGTACCGGCTGGGCCGGTTCCACTCGCTCCGGCGTCCGTGGCTCCACTCACGATGACTCTCTCCTCGCGCTACTCGGCCGTGGACTCCGTGCCCTCGTCCGTACCTGCGGCCGGCTCGTCGTCGGCCGATTCGACGACGAGACTTCCGTCGACTTCCTCAGCCTCGCGCCCGGCCTCGGCGTTACGAGCGATACCGACCACGGCATCGCGCTTGCCCAGGTTGATCAGTTGGACGCCCATGGTGTCACGGCCCGTCTCCCTGACCTCGTTGACTCGCGTACGAATCACACCGCCGCCCAGCGTGATGGCGAGGATCTCGTCCGTCTCCTCCGTCACCAGCGCGCCCACGAGCTCTCCGCGGTCCTCCACGATCTTGGCGGCCTTGATGCCGAGGCCACCACGACCCTGGACGCGGTACTCGTCGACGTTGGTGCGCTTCGCGTACCCGCCGTCGGTTGCGGTGAAGACGAAAGTACCCGGCCTGACGACATTCATCGAGAGCAGTTCGTCGCCACCGCGGAAACTCATTCCCTTGACGCCCGACGTCGCGCGGCCCATGGGCCGCAGCGCATCGTCCGTCGCGGTGAACCTGATCGACTGCGCCTTCTTGCTGATGAGCAGCAGATCGTCCTCCGAGGAGACGAGCTCGGCGCCGATCAGCTCGTCGTCCTTGCCGTCGTCCGTCTCGCGGAGGTTGATGGCGATGACACCACCGGAGCGAGGCGAGTCGTAGTCCTTGAGCGGGGTCTTCTTGACCAGACCGCCCTTGGTGGCGAGAACGAGGTAGGGCACCGCTTCGTAGTCACGGATCGCGAGGATCTCGGCGATCTGCTCGTCCGGCTGGAAGGCGAGCAGGTTCGCCACATGCTGACCACGGGCGTCACGTCCGGCGTCCGGAAGCTCGTACGCCTTCGCGCGGTAGACCCGGCCCTTGTTGGTGAAGAACAGCAGCCAGTGGTGGGTCGTCGACACGAAGAAGTGGTCGACGATGTCGTCCTGCTTCAGCTTGGTGCCGCGCACGCCCTTGCCGCCGCGCTTCTGCGAGCGGTAGTCCTCGGTCTTGGTGCGCTTGATGTAGCCACCGCGCGTGATGGTGACGACGATGTCCTCTTCGGCGATCAGGTCCTCCATGGACATGTCGCCGTCGAAGGGGACGAGCGCCGAGCGACGGTCCTCGCCGAACTTGTCGACGATCGCCGCGAGCTCCTCGCTGATGATCTGGCGCTGCCGCTCGGGCGAGGCCAGGATCGCGTTGTACTCGTTGATCTTCGTCTGCAGTTCGTCGTGCTCGGCGACGATCTTCTGGCGCTCCAGGGCGGCGAGCCGGCGCAGCTGCATCTCGAGGATGGCGTTGGCCTGGATCTCGTCGATCGAGAGCAGGCCCATCAGGCCCTCACGCGCGACGTCGACCGTCTGGCTGGCCCGGATGAGCGCGATGACCTCGTCGATGGCGTCCAGGGCCTTCAGCAGGCCGCGCAGGATGTGCGCCCGCTCCTCGGCCTTGCGCAGCCTGTACTTCGTACGCCGGACGATGACCTCGACCTGGTGCGTCACCCAGTGCCGGATGAACGCGTCGAGGGAGAGGGTGCGCGGCACGCCGTCGACCAGGGCCAGCATGTTGGCGCTGAAGTTCGACTGGAGGTCGGTGTGCTTGTAGAGGTTGTTCAGTACGACCTTGGCGACCGCGTCCCGCTTCAGGACGACGACGAGGCGCTGGCCCGTGCGCGAGGACGTCTCGTCGCGGACGTCGGCGATGCCGCCGACCTTGCCGTCCTTGACCAGGTCGGCGATCTTCTGCGCGAGGTTGTCGGGGTTGGTCTGGTAGGGGAGCTCGGTGACCACCAGGCACTGGCGGTTCTGGATCTCCTCGACCGCGACGACCGCGCGCATCGTGATGGAGCCACGGCCCGTGCGGTACGCCTCCTCGATGCCCTTTCGGCCCACTACTAGTGCGCCGGTGGGGAAATCGGGGCCCTTGATGCGCTCGATCAGGGCGTCGAGCAGCTCTTCGTGCGAGGCCTCGGGGTGCTCCAGGGCCCACTGCGCTCCCGCCGCGACCTCGCGGAGGTTGTGCGGCGGGATGTTGGTGGCCATGCCGACCGCGATGCCCGCCGAGCCGTTGATCAGCAGGTTCGGGAAGCGCGCCGGCAGGACCGTCGGCTCCTGGTTGCGGCCGTCGTAGTTGTCCGTGAAGTCGACGGTCTCCTCGTCGATGTCACGGACCATCTCCATGGCCAGCGGCGCCATCTTGCACTCGGTGTACCGCATGGCGGCCGCCGGGTCGTTGCCCGGAGAGCCGAAGTTTCCGTTGGAGTCCACCAGGGGCATCCGCATCGACCACGGCTGGGCCAGGCGGACCAGGGCGTCGTAGATGGAGGAGTCGCCGTGCGGGTGGTAGGTGCCCATGACGTCGCCGACGACGCGGGCGCACTTGTAGAAGCCCTTCTCGGGGCGGTATCCGCCGTCGTACATCGCGTACAGGACGCGACGGTGGACGGGCTTCAGGCCGTCCCGTACGTCGGGCAGCGCACGCGACACGATGACGGACATCGCGTAGTCGAGGTACGAGCGCTGCATCTCCGTCTCGAGCCCCACGGGCTCGACACGCAGGCCCACACCGGGAACGGCGGGCTCCTCTTCGGGCATCACAGGGGTGTTCTCGTCGGCCATTGCTGGTCAAAGTCCTTTCGAGGTGCGGCTTGTGCGGCCGACTCAGATGTCGAGGAAGCGGACGTCCTTGGCGTTGCGCTGGATGAACGAGCGCCGCGCCTCGACGTCCTCGCCCATCAGCACCGAGAACAGGTCGTCGGCCTGCGCCGCGTCGTCCAGGGTCACCTGGCCGAGAACGCGGTGGTCCTGGTCCATCGTCGTGATGCGCAGCTCCTCGGCGTTCATCTCACCGAGACCCTTGAAGCGCTGGACCGAGTCGTCCCTGATGCGCTTGCCCGCCTGACGGCCGAGCTCGACGAGCGCGTCGCGCTCACGGTCCGAGTACGCGTACTGGAAGTCGTCCCGGCTCCACTTGATCTTGTAGAGCGGCGGGCGCGACAGGTAGACGTGGCCGGACTCGACGAGTGGCCGCATGAAGCGGAACAGGAAGGTCAGGAGCAGGGTGTTGATGTGCTGGCCGTCGACGTCGGCGTCCGCCATCAGGATGATCTTGTGATAGCGGAGCTTCTCGATGTCGAAGTCCTCGTGCACGCCCGTGCCGAAGGCCGAGATCAGGGCCTGGACTTCCTGGTTCTGCAGGATCTTGTCGATCCGCGCCTTCTCGACGTTCAGGATCTTGCCTCGGATGGGCAGGATCGCCTGGTACATCGGGTTACGGCCGGACTTCGCCGAACCACCGGCGGAGTCACCCTCGACGATGAAGATCTCGCACTTCGTCGGGTCGTTCGACTGGCAGTCGCTGAGCTTTCCGGGCAGCGAGGCCGATTCGAGCAGGCCCTTGCGGCGGGTCAGGTCGCGCGCCTTGCGGGCGGCGACGCGCGCCGTGGCGGCCTGGATGCCCTTGCGGATGATGTCCGCGGCCTCGTTCGGGTTGCGGTCGAACCAGTCCGTGAGGTGCTCGTGCACGACCTTCTGTACGAAGGTCTTCGCCTCGGTGTTGCCCAGCTTGGTCTTGGTCTGGCCCTCGAACTGCGGCTCGCCCAGCTTCACCGAGATGATCGCCGTCAGACCCTCGCGGATGTCCTCGCCCGTGAGGTTGTCGTCCTTCTCGCGCAGCAGCTTCTTCTCGCGCGCGTACCGGTTGACCAGGCCCGTCAGCGCGGCCCTGAAGCCCTCCTCGTGCGTACCGCCCTCATGCGTGTGGATCGTGTTCGCGAAGGAGTAGACACCCTCGGTGTACTGCGAGTTCCACTGCATGGCGATCTCGGCCGAGAGCATGCGCTCCTTGTCCTCGGCCTCGACGTCGATGACGGTCGGGTGGATCATCTCTCCCTTACGGGAGTTGAGGTACTTCACGAAGTCGACGATGCCGCCTTCGTAGTGGTACGTCACCGTGCGGGCCTCGGCGGCCTCGTCGTCGGTGGCCTCGGCCGAGTCCGCACCCGCCGTCGCCTTCGCCGACTCGCGCTCATCAGTGAGTTTGATCGTCAAACCCTTGTTGAGGAACGCCATCTCCTGGAAGCGCCGTGCCAGCGTCTCGAAGGAGTACTCGGTCGTCTCGAAGACGTCCGGGTCGGCCCAGAAGGTGACCGTGGTGCCCGTGTCCTCGACCGGCTCGTGCTTGGCGAGCGGGGCCGTCGGAACACCCAGCTTGTAGTCCTGGGTCCAGCGGTAGCCGTCGGTCTTGATGTCGACGGCGAGCTTCGTCGACAGGGCGTTCACGACGGAGACACCGACGCCGTGCAGACCACCGGAGACCGCGTATCCGCCGCCGCCGAACTTGCCGCCCGCGTGCAGCACGGTGAGCACGACCTCGACGGCCGGCTTCTTCTCGACGGGGTGGATGCCCACCGGGATGCCTCGGCCGTTGTCGATGACGCGTACGCCGCCGTCGGCGAGGATCGTGACGTCGATGGTGTCCGCGTGCCCGGCGAGGGCCTCGTCGACGGAGTTGTCGACAACCTCTTGCACGAGGTGGTGCAGGCCACGCTCACCGGTCGACCCGATGTACATGCCAGGCCGCTTGCGGACCGCGTCCAGACCCTCGAGGACGGTGATCGCGCTGGCGTCGTACAAGGCTGTGACCTCGCCGTTCTCGCCAGCGACGGTAGACGGGATGTTCTCGTTGGGGTTGCCGGAATCGGCCACGAAGCGCCCTTTCTGGCACAGCACAAGCCAAGCACCCGGCCGTGGCCGGAGCGGCTGCGTCGTTCAGCGATAGTCAGCGTTTTTCTATGCGCCCCACGAGTGGGGCGCGATTAGCTTCCAGTCTACCGGTAGCGCCGACAGTGATGGGGGTTTGCCGGTACCTGAGTCCGCATGTGCCGTCCTGAAGCGGCGTCCTCCGACTCCCCATATACGGAGCGGGGCCCTAGGAGGCTCACAGCGGCACTCAGCGCTTCGGGGTGTCAACCCCGAGCTACCACCCGGTACGGCCTCAGCCGTAGGTGTCGCCGGGGCCCGTGCTGCCCGGTGCGCGCAAGGGTCCGAAGCGGCGCGGGGGGCCACCGGGACCAAGGACTTTGATGAGGCGCACGGTGCCGTGGCCCAGGTCCTCGTTGAGGCGCGCGACCAGCTGGGGGGCGAGGAGGCGCAGGTTCGTCGCCCAGGCCGTGGAGTCGCACTGGACGGTCAGGACGCGCTCGTTCTCGTCGTACCGCTGCGGGACGCAGTGGTTGGCCAGGTCCTCGCCGACGATCTGCGGCCAGCGGCCCATCACACCGCCGACCGCGGCCGGCGTCTCCCAGCCGCGCTCGGTGATCAGACGGTTGATGGCGGAGCCGAGCGGCTGCGGGTCACGCCCGTCGGCGCGCGCGCCGGAACGAAGGCCGCCCCTGCGGGCCTGCTTCTTCTGCTGCGCGGCATCGCCACGCGCGCGTGCCTGTTCCTTGGCGGCGCGCAGGGCGACCCGGGCGAGGTCGACGCCGGAGGGCTCGGGCGTCTTCGGCGTCTCCTTGGGCGCGCCCTGCGGAGTGTCCTTGGCGGGCTCTTGGGCGCTCATGCGCGCTCCACCGTGCCGTCCGCCACCGTGAACCGGGTCCCGGCGAGCACAGCGGGCACGTCGTCGTCCACCGCGGCCGTGACCAGGACCTGCTCGCCCGGCGCCACCAGCTCCGCGAGCCGCTCCCTGCGGCGCACGTCGAGCTCCGCGAACACGTCGTCCAGGACGAGCACGGGTTCGTTTCCTTCGGCGCGCAGGAGGTCGTACGAGGCCAGGCGCAGCGCCAGGGCGTAGGACCAGGACTCGCCATGGCTCGCGTACCCCTTCGCGGGGAGCTGGCCCAGCTTCAGGAGCAGGTCGTCGCGGTGCGGGCCGACCAGCGTGACGCCCCGCTCGATCTCCTGCTTGCGGGCTTCTTCGAGGGCGGCGATCAGCTGCTCGAACAGAGCCTCGCGCGTATGGCCGTCGCCGGGCGCCGACGGCTTGTACTCGAGGGTGACGGGGCCGCCGCCGGGCGCCAGCTGTTCGTACGCCTTGTCGGCGAGCGGCTGCATCGTGGCGATCAGGTCGAGCCGCTGCGTGAGCAGTTCGGCGCCCACGCGGGCGAGGTGCTGGTCCCAGACGTCGAGTGTGGACAGGTCCATGGAGCGACCACCGTGCCGTCGCGCGAGGGCCGCCGACTTCAGGAGGGTGTTGCGCTGCTTCAGGACGCGGTCGTAGTCGGACCGGACGCCTGCCATGCGGGGGGAGCGCGCCACGATCAGCTCGTCGAGGAAACGGCGGCGCTCACCGGGGTCGCCCTTGATCAGGACCAGGTCCTCGGGCGCGAACAGCACCGTGCGCACGATTCCGAGCACATCGCGGGGTCTGACCTGCGAAGACCTGTTGATGCGGGCGCGATTGGCCTTGCCTGGATTGAGTTCGAGCTCGACCAGCTGCTGGCGCTCGCCCTGCCGGACCGAGGCCCGGACGACGGCACGCTCGGCGCCCATGCGCACCAGCGGGGCGTCCGAGGAGACGCGGTGGCTGCCGAGCGTGGCGAGATAGCCGACGGCCTCCACGAGATTCGTCTTGCCCTGGCCGTTCGGGCCCACGAACGCGGTGACGCCCGGATCGAGAGGGACCTCGACCCGGGCGTACGAGCGGAAGTCGGCCAGCGACAGATGCGTGACGTGCATGGTGTGCGCCGACCTCCCCCGGCCTACTTCACTTGCTGACAGCCCCGCACGGTTTCCCGCACAGGCTGTGGATGGATCAGTGCTCGCTCTTGGACTCGACCGCGTGGCCGCCGAACTGGTTGCGCAGTGCCGCGATCATCTTCATCTGCGGGGAGTCGTCCTGCCGCGAGGCGAACCGGGCGAAGAGCGAGGCCGTGATCGCGGGCAGCGGCACGGCGTTGTCGATGGCGGCTTCCACCGTCCACCGGCCCTCGCCGGAGTCCTGCGCGAAGCCGCGCAGCTTCGCCAGGTGCTCGTCGTCGTCCAGGGCGTTGACCGCGAGGTCGAGCAGCCAGGAACGGATGACCGTGCCCTCCTGCCAGGAGCGGAAGACCTCGCGCACGTCCGTGACGGAGTCGACCTTCTCCAGGAGCTCCCAGCCCTCGGCGTAGGCCTGCATCATGGCGTACTCGATGCCGTTGTGAACCATCTTCGAGAAGTGGCCCGCGCCGACCTTGCCGGCGTGCACGGAGCCGAAGTCACCCTCGGGCTTGAGGGCGTCGAAGATCGGCTGGACCTTCGCGATGTTCTCGGCGTCGCCGCCGTACATCAGGGCGTAGCCGTTCTTGAGGCCCCAGACGCCGCCGGAGACGCCGCAGTCGACGAAGCCGATGCCCTTGGCGGCGAGCTCCTCCGCGTGCTTCTCGTCGTCCGTCCAGCGGGAGTTCCCGCCGTCCACGACGACGTCACCGGGCTGGAGCAGCTCGCCGAGCTCATCGACGGTGGACTGGGTCGCGGCTCCGGCCGGAACCATCACCCATACGACACGCGGTCCCTTGAGCTTGCCCACAAGCTCTTCGAGGCTGGGGACATCCGCGACGTCCTGGTTGCGGTCGTATCCGATGACGGTGTGGCCTGCGCGGCGGATGCGCTCACGCATGTTGCCGCCCATCTTGCCGAGGCCGACGAGACCGAGCTCCATCAGTGGTTCCTTAAGTAGCGATGTGGCGTGGAGGCACCTTCGTACCCGCATCCGAGCCTACGCCCGGACGCCCGCTCACACCTGTGGGCTCAGCCGCTCAGACGTACGGGCATGATCAGGTACTTGTAGGCCTCGTCGGCCTCCGCGTCCACGGCCGGCCTGCCGCTCAGGAGCGCGGGCTTCGTCGACGTCGTGAACGACAGCTGGGCGACCGGGGAGTCGATCGCGCTCAGTCCGTCGAGCAGGAACGTCGGGTTGAAGGCGATCGAGACGTCGTCGCCCTCGAGCTGGGCGTCGACCCTTTCCACAGCCTGTGCGTCGTCGCTGGAACCGGCCTCCAGGATCAGCACGCCCTGCTCGAAGCTGAGCCGCACCGGGGTGTTCCGCTCGGCCACCAGGGCCACGCGCTTGACGGCCTCGACGAACGGGGCGGTCTCGATGACCGCGATCGAGTTGAACTCCGTGGGGAAGAGCGTCTTGTACTTCGGCAGGTCGCCCTCGAGGAGCCGCGTGGTCGTACGCCGTCCCGCGCCCTCGAAACCGATCAGACCCTCACCGGCACCGGAGCCGGACAGCGCCAGGGTGACCGTGTCGCCGCTCGTGAGCGCCTTGGCGGTGTCCAGGAGCGTCTTGGCGGGCACCAGGGCGACCGCGGACGCTTCGGGGTCCTCCGGCTTCCACAGGAACTCGCGGACCGCGAAGCGGTAGCGGTCGGTGGAGGCCAGCGTGACCGTGTCGCCCTCGATCTCGATGCGTACGCCGGTCAGGACGGGCAGCGTGTCGTCGCGGCCCGCGGCGATGGCCACCTGGGCGGCGGCCGAGGCGAAGACCTCACCGGGGACCGTGCCGGTCGCGGTGGGCATCTGCGGCAGCGCGGGGTACTCCTCCACAGGAAGCGTGTGGAGTGTGAATCGCGAGGAGCCGCAGACCACCGTCGCCCGCACACCGTCTGTGGAGATCTCCACCGGGCGGTTGGGAAGGGCGCGGCAGATGTCGGCGAGCAGCCGGCCGGAGACGAGGACCGTGCCCTCGTCGTCGATCTCGGCGTCCACGGAGACACGCGCCGAGACCTCGTAGTCGAAGCTGGAGAGGCTCAGTGCGCCTTCCTCGGCCTTCAGCAGCAGCCCCGCGAGGACAGGCGCCGGTGGCCGGGCCGGGAGACTGCGCGCCGCCCACGCCACCGCCTCTGCGAGTACGTCGCGTTCCACCCGGATCTTCACTTAGCCGCCCTCCTGCTGTTGCTGGCACTGGGGACCAGTCTGACGCACAGCACTGACAGTGGGTGCCCGTCGGGGTCAAGTCGTGACGAGGGGCGCCGGAGCCTCGGAGCGCGAGTTGTGCACAGGCCCCTCTTCGAAGCCAATTCCCCGGTGACTCTAGGGGGCAGTAGTAGTAGGGCCTGTGGAAACCGTGGATAACGGTGTATGCGCAGGTCAGAGCCGGTTTTTTATCCACCGCGCCTGTGGGCGGGACCGGTGGACAACCGGTGGTTTCTGTGGACGGGCGAAAGTTCTGCACACCCGATACACAGGCAGGGGGTACTTCTCCCCAGCACTGTCCCCAGCTTTACCCACCTTCCCCACAGGCCAACCGACCACCTTGGTGTGACGCCTTTCACTCGGCACGGTGACGGGGCGCGTTGCGTTGCCGAACAGTGGACAGGCGTGTGGAGAAGCTGGGGAAAGCTGGGGACAACCGGCCCGAGCCTGTGGGTTGCCGGTGGACAAGTTCGTGCACACCCTGTGGACGAGATTTTCCTCCACAGCCTGTGGAGGGCCGTCGTCCACCAATCCACAACCACCTGACCTGGCTTGATGATCCTTCAGCAGGGTCCCCTGTGGACATCATCTGGACAACTTCGCGGTCCCCAGGGTGTGGAAGGGAAAAAGTACGCAGATCTGTGGAGAACACGCCTCTCAGCTGGGGAAATCGAACAGCGGAGGTGGGTGATCGGGCTCGGATGGGGTCCGGGTGAGGTCCTGGTGAGGTCCGGATCGGGTTCGGATCGGGCTCCACGCGCGCGTGCACAACGGCAAAGGGCGCCCCGGAAGTTGTCCCGGGGCGCCCTTCAGAGGTGTTTCTCGGTGTCTGTCAGCCGTTCTTGATGCGGTTGGTGAGCTCGGTGACCTGGTTGTAGATAGAGCGCCGCTCGGCCATCAACGCACGGATCTTGCGGTCCGCGTGCATGACGGTCGTGTGGTCGCGGCCGCCGAACTGCGCACCGATCTTGGGCAGGGAGAGGTCCGTCAGTTCGCGGCAGAGGTACATCGCGATCTGGCGCGCCGTCACCAGGACGCGGCTGCGCGAGGATCCGCAGAGGTCGTCCACGGTCAGCCCGAAGTAGTCCGCGGTCGCCGCCATGATGGCCGTCGCCGTGATCTCCGGAGCCGCGTCCTCGCCGCCCGGGATCAGGTCCTTCAGGACGATCTCCGTCAGACCCAGGTCCACCGGCTGCCGATTGAGCGAGGCGAAGGCCGTGACCCGGATCAGCGCGCCCTCGAGCTCACGGATGTTGCGTGAGATGCGGGACGCGATGAACTCCAGGACCTCGGGCGGGGCGTTGAGCTGCTCCTGCACCGCCTTCTTACGGAGGATGGCGATACGCGTCTCCAGCTCGGGCGGCTGGACGTCGGTGATCAGTCCCCACTCGAAGCGGTTGCGCAGCCGGTCCTCCAGCGTCACCAGCTGCTTGGGCGGCCGGTCACTGGAGAGCACGATCTGCTTGTTCGCGTTGTGGAGCGTGTTGAAGGTGTGGAAGAACTCCTCCTGCGTCGACTCCTTGCTCGCGAGGAACTGGATGTCGTCGACGAGCAGGATGTCCATCTCGCGGTACCGCTTGCGGAAGGTGTCGCCCTTGCCGTCGCGGATGGAGTTGATGAACTCGTTCGTGAACTCCTCCGAGCTCACGTAACGCACGCGCGTGCCGGGGTAGAGGCTGCGGGCGTAGTGCCCGATGGCGTGCAGAAGGTGCGTTTTGCCCAGCCCGGACTCCCCATAGATGAAGAGGGGGTTGTAGGCCTTGGCGGGAGCCTCGGCCACGGCGACCGCCGCCGCGTGCGCGAAGCGGTTCGAAGCGCCGATCACGAAGGTGTCGAAGAGGTACTTCGGGTTGAGGCGCGCGGTGGGCTCGCCGGGCGCTGACGCCGGGGCCGGCTGAGCGGCCAGCGGGCCGGGGTTGCCGCTGCCGTGGACACCGTGGCCGTTGCCGTGGCCGCCGCCCCTGGGGTCGTGACCTCCGGGGCCCGAGGACTGCTCGTGACGATCACGTCTGTCGTGACGGTCGTGGCGGTCCTGCTGATCCTGACGGTCCTGGCGTTCCTGGCGGTGCTGTTCGTACGGGGAGTGCCCCTGCGGCGGCTGCGACCGGTAGTCGTGCTGGGGCTGCTGCTGGGGGCTCGCGTACGGATCCCGCTCGGGGAAGCCGAGCCGCGGCTGCTGCCAGCCGTAGTCGTCCTGCTGCTGGGGCTGCTGCTGCGGCCAGGCGCCGGGCGCGGGGCGCTGATAGTCGGGGTACGCCGGGCGGGCGGTCGGAAGCTGGTCGGGACCGCGACCCGGGGAGTGCTCGTCCGAGGTGCGGCGGCCGTAACCGTCGTAGGACTCGTGTCCCTGGTTGGGGCCCGGGTGCTGCTCCGGCTCCTCATAGCGTTGCTGCTGTTGCTGGCCGGGCTGCTGCTGGTGCGGCGGTGCCGGCGGGGCGGGCCGGTCCATGGGGTCGCCGACCGAGTCGTCCACCGTGATGGCGATGCGGATGGGACGGCCGCACTCGCGGCTCAGCGACTCGCTGACGATGGGGGCGAGCCGGCCTTCGAGCACGCCCTTGGCGAATTCGTTCGGCACGGCGAGCAAGGCGGTGTCGGCGACCAGCGCGAGCGGCTGGCAGCGCTTGATCCAGCGCTCGTCCTTCGCGTCTACTCCGTGCCCCCGCCCCTCACCCAGCAGCTGCTCCAGAACTCGTGGCCACACTGCGGCAAGATCGGCAGGTACGTCAGCCACAAGGCACGCTCTCTCACGGGGTCCCACGAAGGTGTGGTTCTTGGGACGGAAATCGGGATGGGCAGGGAGAAGGGAATGAATCGGAGTTTGGCCAAGGTAGTCAGGGCAACGGCTGCGGTTCAAGTTGTTGTCCACAGGCTGTGCACAGTGTCTCTCCCTGACGGCTGGTTTGACCGGATGGCGCAGCCCCGCGTACCGTGACCAGGTCGAGTTGTCGATGGCTGCTGCCGCCTGCCTCCGATGGGCAAAGATCACGATCTGTGATTGTGAAGCGGTGCACTCGGTGCGTATTCGCGAGCTTCTCGTGGGCGCACGGTGACAGCCAGGCGATGTCCCGCCACCACACAATCATTTCTGGAGCCCCCGAGTGAGCAAGCGCACCTTCCAGCCGAACAACCGCCGCCGCGCCAAGACCCACGGCTTCCGCCTGCGGATGCGCACCCGTGCCGGCCGCGCGATTCTCGCGAACCGTCGTGGCAAGGGTCGCGCCGAACTTTCCGCCTAAACGTATTAGGTCATGACGTCGTGCTGCCTACCGAGCATCGGCTGAGGCGGCGCGAAGACTTCGCGACCGCGGTACGCCGAGGACGACGGGCCGGACGCCCGCTTCTCGTCGTCCATCTTCGTAGCGGTGCAACGGACCCGCACGCGCCTGGGGAGAGCGTTCCCCCGACGCGTGCGGGTTTCGTCGTGAGCAAGGCCGTCGGCGGAGCAGTCGTACGCAATACGGTGAAGCGCAGGCTTCGCCATCTGATGCGCGACCGGGTGGGCCAGCTGCCCCCCGGTAGCCTTGTAGTCGTACGAGCGTTGCCCGGGTCGGGTGACGCCGCCCATGCACAGCTGGCCCAAGACCTGGATGCCGCTCTTCAGCGGCTGCTGGGAGGGGGCGCTCGATGAAGTACCCACTGCTGGCTCTGATCAAGCTGTATCAGTGGACGATCAGTCCGTTGCTTGGTCCGGTGTGCAAGTACTACCCGTCGTGCTCTCGCTACGGCTACCTGGCCATCGACCGGCACGGTGCGATCAAGGGAACGGCGCTGACGGCCTGGCGCATCCTGCGGTGCAATCCGTGGTCGCTCGGTGGTGTCGACCATGTCCCGCCGCGCAAGCGTCCGCGGTGGCACGAGATGCTGCGCGCCATGTGGCGCGAGCGCAAGGGCGGGCCCTCCGCCGCTGGCGTGCCCTCCGAGGAGATCTCCCCGGAAACCCGGAGCCCGGCCGCCGAGACCCCGTCCCATGCTCAAGGAGCCTGATTAGTGGACACGATTGCCAGTCTGTTCAGCTTCATCACGACACCCGTTTCCTGGGTCATCGTCCAGTTCCACTCGCTGTACGGGGCCATCTTCGGTCCTGACACGGGCTGGGCCTGGGGCTTGTCCATCGTGTCCCTGGTGATCTTGATCCGTATCTGCCTGATCCCGCTTTTCGTGAAGCAGATCAAGGCGACCCGGGCGATGCAGACGCTGCAGCCCGAGATGAAGAAGATCCAGGAACGCTACAAGAGCGACAAGCAGCGTCAGTCCGAAGAGATGATGAAGCTGTACAAGGAGTCGGGTACGAACCCGCTCTCCTCGTGCCTTCCCATCCTGGCGCAGTCGCCGTTCTTCTTCGCCCTGTACCACGTGCTCTCCAGCATCGCGTCGAACGACACCATCGGCTTCATCGACAAGCCGCTGCTTGAGAGCGCGCAGAAGGCGCACATCTTCGGCGCCCCGCTGGCCGCGAAGTTCATGGACAGCGAGGAGAAGGTCGCGGCGCTGCATGCCTCGCTGACCGACGTCCGCGTCGTGACCGCGATCATGATCATCCTGATGTCGTTCTCGCAGTTCTACACACAGCGCCAGCTGATGACGAAGAACGTGGACACGACGGTCAAGACGCCGTTCATGCAGCAGCAGAAGATGCTGATGTACGTCTTCCCGATCATGTTCGCCGTGTTCGGCATCAACTTCCCCGTCGGTGTTCTCGTCTACTGGCTGACCACCAACGTGTGGACCATGGGCCAGCAGATGTTCGTGATCCGCCGGAACCCGACTCCGGGCTCCAAGGCGCAGGCCGCGTTCCTGGAGCGCCTGCAGAAGCAGCTCACGCACTCCAAGAAGGTGCGGGGCCGTGGCAACGCGAACGTCATCAAGGCGATCGTCGCCAAGGGCCGCGACCGCAACGAGTTCGAGCGCAAGTTCATCAACGGTCTGAGCAAGGCGGGCTTGGTGGCCCAGGCCGACGGCTCCGTCGCGCTGAGCGACTCCGCTGTCGCCACGGAGACCGAGGACGGCACGCCCGCCACCGGCGGTGGTGCCCCGAAGCGGCAGCAGCCCAAGCGCCAGAGCAAGTCGCAGCGTCAGTCCGCCGCCATGCAGAGCAAGGCGGAGAGCGACACGGAGACGGCTTCGGAAGCGAAGACGTCACTGGAGAAGACTCCGGACGAGCCTGAGGACGCCGCTCCCAAGGGCAAGGCCGCGGGCGGCAAGACCGGGTCAGGGAACGCACGCAGCCAAGCCAAGTCCGGGCAGCGCAAGGGCCAGCAGCGCCCCAAGCACCCGTCCAAGAAGTAGAAGGAGTCCATCCCGTGACGGAAGGCACCACTGCCCCCGCCGAGGTCGAGGCCGAGGTCGAGGCCGGCGACACTCTCACCCGTCTTGAGCAGGAGGGTGAGATCGCGGCGGACTACCTCGAGGGTCTGCTGGACATCGCCGATCTCGACGGCGACATCGACATGGACGTCGAGGCCGACCGCGCCGCTGTCTCGATCATCAGCGACTCGAACAGCCGCGATCTGCAGAAGCTCGTCGGCCGTGACGGTGAGGTCCTGGAGGCGCTCCAGGAGCTGACGCGCCTCGCCGTGCACCGGGAGACCGGCGACCGCAGCCGCCTCATGCTGGACATCGCGGGCTACCGTGCCAGGAAGCGCGAGGAGCTCTCCGAGCTGGGTGCCAAGGCCGCGGCCGAGGTGAAGAGCTCGGGTGAGCCGGTCAACCTCAAGCCGATGACGCCCTTCGAGCGCAAGGTCGTGCATGATGCGGTCAAGGCCGCAGGTCTGCGCAGTGAGTCCGAGGGCGAGGAGCCGCAGCGCTTCGTCGTCGTGCTTCCTGCCTGATCGCACATCGTTTTCCCGGCCCCGTCTGTCCGCAGGCGGGGCCGGTCTTTGTCAGCCTGATAGTCAGCCACCCCAGTGCGGTACGGAAGGACGGTCCCCGTGACGGAGGCAGCGGAGCTCCCCTCGGCGCCCGAGCAGGCTCGGGCGGTATTCGGTGAGCGCTTCTCGGACGCGGTCCGGTACGCGGAGTTGCTGGCCGACGCGGGAGTGCAGCGCGGTCTGATCGGCCCCCGCGAAGTGCCTCGGCTGTGGGAACGGCACCTGCTGAACTGCGCGGTCCTCTCGGAGGTCGTGCCCGAGAACGTGATGGTGTGCGACGTCGGCTCGGGGGCGGGGCTGCCGGGCATTCCGCTCGCTCTCGTCCGCCCGGATTTGAAGATCACGCTGCTTGAACCGCTGCTGCGGCGGACGAACTTCCTCACCGAAGTGGTCGAGCTGCTCGGCCTGGACCATGTGACCGTCGTGCGGGGGCGCGCCGAGGAGGTCCTTGGCAAGCTGCCTCCCGTCCACGTGGTGACCGCGCGGGCCGTGGCGCCGCTGGATCGTCTCGCGGCCTGGGGAGTGCCGCTCCTGCGTCCCTACGGGGAGATGCTTCTGCTCAAGGGCGACACGGCCGAGGAGGAGGTCAAGGCCGCAGGTGCCGCACTGAGCAAGCTCGGCGCGGTGAGCACCTCGGTGCTGCATGTCGGCGAGGGTGTGGTGGACCCGCTGGCCACGGTCGTACGGGTCGAGGTCGGGGAGAGCCCGGGCGGTGTGCGTTTCGCGGCCAAGCGCGCGAAGGCCGCGCGTACGGGTCGGACTCGACGGCGCCGCTGAGGGGCCGAGCTCTCGCCGGTGCGTGTTCCGTGTCCACGCCTCGCCTCGCTGGTAAGTGGTCCTGCCCTCGCCATCTCGCCATTGATCCGTCCTGACGACGAGCCGTACTCCACAAAAGCTGCCAAACGTACGCATACCGGGGTGTCGCGCAAGCGGCACCCCGGCTGCCGTGCATCGTGTTTCACGTGAAACGTCGCTCACTGCTGCATGGCATCATCAGTCGCGGCCGCGCTGCGGAACCTCGCGAGCGTCGGCCACTCGGTTCCCTCGATAAGGGAACGGAGTTGTCCACAGAGGTGGATTCGTCCACAGAAGACCGGGCCTCGCTGGTTCACGACCCTCAAAGCATGGGAGGCTCTGTTCATTGCGAGCCTGAAGTCGAGGAGAGTGAATCCTTGCGGTCCGACGCCAACATCGCGGGACCGATGACCGATCCGGTCCCCGGTCCCCGTACCGAGTCGGCGGGGGAGGATGTTTCACGTGAAACGCCGCCCCCGATGGACGACACCCCTATCGGTCGTGCTGCCCAACTGGCGGTGGAAGCCCTGGGCCGTGCAGGCGAGGGCCTGCCACGACCCGAGCAGACCCGAATCATGGTGGTTGCCAACCAGAAGGGTGGAGTGGGTAAGACGACGACAACCGTCAATCTCGCCGCTTCACTCGCTCTGCACGGCGCGCGTGTCCTGGTCATCGACCTCGACCCGCAGGGCAACGCCTCCACGGCTCTGGGCATCGACCACCACGCGGAAGTGCCGTCCATCTACGACGTGTTGATCGACAGCAAGCCGCTCTCCGAAGTTGTGCAGCCGGTCCCCGATGTCGAAGGACTCTTCTGCGCCCCGGCCACCATCGATCTCGCCGGTGCGGAGATCGAGCTGGTGTCGCTGGTGGCACGGGAGAGCCGACTGCAGCGGGCGATCCAGGCGTACGAGCAGCCGCTGGACTACATCCTCATCGACTGCCCGCCGTCGCTCGGGCTGCTTACGGTCAACGCCCTGGTTGCCGGCGCGGAGGTGCTGATCCCCATCCAGTGCGAGTACTACGCACTGGAGGGCCTCGGACAGCTCCTGCGCAACGTCGACCTGGTGCGAGGGCATCTCAACCCTCATCTGCACGTCTCGACGATCCTGCTCACCATGTACGACGGCCGCACCCGGCTCGCCTCACAGGTGGCGGACGAGGTGCGCACCCACTTCGGCGAAGAGGTCCTGCGGACGAGCATTCCCCGCTCGGTCCGCATCTCCGAGGCGCCGAGCTACGGCCAGACCGTGCTCACCTACGACCCGGGGTCGAGCGGTGCCCTCTCGTACTTCGAGGCGGCACGGGAGATCGCGCTACGCGGCGTCGGCATTCGCTACGACGTACAGCACGCCCGCATGGGCGCCCAGAATGATCAGCACAGCACGACGGAGGGGATGCAGTGAGCGAGCGACGGAGAGGGCTGGGGCGTGGCCTCGGCGCCCTGATCCCTGCGGCCCCGACGGAGAAGTCGACCGCCCAGGCCATGGGCGGAGCTTCGGCATCGCCCAGTGCCGTACCGGTACTCACCGCAGAGCGGGGGGTGGCGGCGGCGAAGGTGGCGGCGCTCCCGCAGAGCCCCGTTTCACGTGAAACGGAGCAGCCGCTGAACGGAGAGGTGGAGAGCGAGGAGAGCCCGGTCGGCGCGCACTTCGCCGAGCTGCCTCTCGACTTCATCACGCCCAACCCGAGGCAGCCGCGTGAGGTCTTCGACGAGGACGCGCTAGCCGAGCTGGTTACCTCCATCAAGGAGGTCGGGCTTCTCCAGCCTGTCGTCGTACGACAGGTAGGTGCCTCGCGCTACGAGCTCATCATGGGTGAGCGGCGCTGGCGGGCATGCCGTGAGGCAGGACTCGAGCGCATCCCGTCGATCGTCCGCGCCACGGACGACGAGAAGCTCCTCCTGGACGCGCTCCTTGAGAACCTGCACCGTGCCCAGCTGAATCCGCTGGAAGAGGCTGCCGCCTACGACCAGCTCCTCAAGGACTTCAACTGCACGCACGACCAGCTGGCGGACCGGATCGGCCGTTCCCGCCCGCAGGTCTCGAACACGCTGCGGCTGCTGAAGCTGTCGCCGGCGGTTCAGCGCAGGGTCGCTGCCGGAGTGCTCTCCGCGGGCCACGCTCGTGCTCTGCTGTCCGTCGAGGACTCGGAGGAGCAGGATCGCCTGGCGCACCGGATCGTGGCCGAGGGGCTGTCGGTGCGGGCCGTCGAGGAGATCGTGACCCTCATGGGGTCGCGGCCGCAGAGCACTCCGCGGGCCAAGGGGCCGCGTGCGGGTGCTCGGGTGTCGCCGTCGCTGACCAGCCTTGCCACTCGTCTCTCCGACCGGTTCGAAACCCGGGTGAGAGTGGACCTGGGGCAGAAGAAGGGCAAGATCGTCGTCGATTTCGCCTCGCTGGAGGATCTGGAGCGCATCCTCGCGACGCTCGCCCCGGGTGAGGGGCCGGTCCTCAAGAACGGGCTCGTCGAAGACTCCGCCGAGGACGACACGTCCGAGGGCGAAGAGGCCTGAGTCTCATCAGTCAGTCCGCCGAGAGCGAGCCGTGTCCGGTCTGTACCGGAACACGGCTCGCTCTTTGCTTTCCTACGGTATCGGTGCAATCGCATCGTGGATACGATGCGAGTGGGTACGGCACATCCAGCTGACAGCACCTCATTGCGGAGGGAGCGCCATGCGATCGGTGAGCCGCACCGGCCTGATGACTGCGGGCCTTGGGCTGGGAGCCGTCGGCGGATTCGTCGGCAGCCTGCTGAAGGAACGGAGCGCTCTGACTGCCGCCCGTGATGCGGCGGGCGAAGGAAGTGAGGAACAGCCTTCATGGGGCGTCGGCTCGTACCGCTCACGCTGGACAACCTTCCGGACCTCCCCCAGCGTTGCCGGACGTGTGTCTTCTGGGAGCTGGACCCGGTCAGCGGCCAGGCCGCGGTAAAGGCCGGTACGCCGGAGCTCGAGAAAGAGGCGTGGATCTCCGCCGTCCTGCTGGAGTGGGGCTCCTGCGGTCGGGTCGTCTACGTCGATGATCTCCCCGTGGGCTTCGTGCTGTACGCCCCGCCGGCGTACGTGCCTCGTGCCACCGCCTTCCCGACGAGCCCGGTGTCCCCCGATGCCGTGCAGCTGATGACCGCTTGGATCATGCCGGGTTATCAAGGGCAGGGCATCGGCCGTGTCATCGTCCAGACAGTGGCGAAGGATCTGCTGCGGCGGGGGTTCAAGGCCATCGAGGCTTTCGGGGATGCCCGGTGGGAGAAGCCCGCCTGCGTGCTGCCCGCCGATCATCTGTTGGCGGTGGGCTTCAAGACGGTCCGCCCGCACCCCTCATATCCACGGCTGCGGCTTGAGCTGCGTACGACGCTCTCCTGGAAGGAAGACGTCGAGATGGCGCTCGACCGACTGCTGGGGGCGGTGCAGAAGGAGCCTGTGCTCCGGCCGCTCTGATGCTCGGCAGGTCTGCCTACCCTTGTCATGCGAATGGGCCAGCCCCGGAGGGCTGGCCCATTCGTGTTTCACGTGAAACAACGCATCGCCTGTTGTAGCGGCGCTCGTTACTCGGCGATGAAGTCCGCGAGGTCGCGCTCCAGGGCCGCCTTCGGCTTGGCGCCGACGATCGTCTTGGCCACCTCGCCGCCCTGGTACACGTTCAGGGTCGGGATGGACATGACGCCGTACTTGGCCGCGATGCCCGGGTTCTCGTCAATGTTGAGCTTGACGATCTCGATCTTGTCACCGTGCTCAGCCGCGATCGCCTCGAGGGACGGCGCGATCTGGCGGCACGGTCCGCACCAAGCGGCCCAGAAGTCCACCAGGACGGGCTTGTCGTTCTTCAGGACGTCTTCCTCGAAGGAGGCGTCGGTCACGTTCTTCAGAGTGCCGGCCACGGCGGGCTCCTTAACTCGGTGGTGCGGTAGGGAGGGTGGGGTGTCAGACGGCGGCGGCGGCCTTCTCGCTGTCCACGAGGGCAGCGAGGAACCGCTCGGAGTCCAGGGCGGCGGAGCAGCCTGTGCCGGCCGCCGTGATCGCCTGGCGGTACGTGTGGTCGACGACGTCACCGGCGGCGAAGACGCCGGGCACGTTCGTCCGGGTCGAGGGGGCATCCACCTTCAGGTAGCCCTCGTCATCCAGGGTGAGCTGGCCCTTGAAGAGCTCCGTGCGCGGGTCGTGGCCGATCGCGATGAAGAGGCCGGTCACGGGAAGCTCGGAGGTCTCGCCCGTCTTCAGGTTGCGCAGCGTCAGACCGGAGAGCTTCTGCTCGCCCTTGATCTCGGCGACCTCGCTGTCCCAGATGAAGCTGATCTTCGGGTCGGCCAACGCGCGCTCCTGCATCGCCTTGGACGCACGCAGGCTGTCGCGGCGGTGCACGATCGTCACGGACTTGGCGAAGCGCGAGAGGAAGGTGGCCTCCTCCATCGCGGTGTCACCGCCGCCGATCACAGCGATGTCCTGGTCCTTGAAGAAGAAGCCGTCGCAGGTCGCGCACCACGAGACGCCACGGCCGGAAAGCGCGTCCTCGTTCGGCAGGCCGAGCTTGCGGTGCTGGGAACCCGTCGTCACGATGACGGTCCTGGCGTGGTGCACGGTGCCCGCCGTGTCCGTCACGGTCTTGATCTCGCCGGTCAGGTCGACGGCGATCACGTCGTCCGGCACCAGCTCGGCGCCGAAGCGCTCGGCCTGGGCTCGCATGTTGTCCATGAGCTCGGGGCCCATGACGCCGTCCTGGAAGCCGGGGAAGTTCTCCACCTCGGTGGTGTTCATCAGCGCACCGCCTGCGGTGACAGCGCCCTCGAACACCAGGGGCTTCAGCGACGCTCGCGCGGTGTAGAGCGCCGCCGTGTAGCCGGCGGGCCCGGAGCCGATGATGATCACGTTACGGACGTCGGTCACGGCTTGATTCCTCGTCTCTGGAGACTGCTGCGTACTGCTGGCGGGTGCCTGTCTCAGGTCTCTCACCCCACCCAACGGATCCTACGGGGCATGCATTCCCGACGTGTCCGAGCGCACGGAAGCATGTCAGGGACGTCAGGATGCCACGGTGAGCCGAGTCTTCTGCCGCCGAGGTGAGACGGTCAGGGCCGCGCGTAGGAATTGGTCAGCAGTACCTTGCCCGCAGCGTCGGCGGAAGACGCCTTGTCCAGGCACGTCGCGTCGACGACGTACGCGGAGACCTTCGTGGGGTCGGAGTCGTGGGACGCCACGACGAGGTAGGCGTCCTTCCCCTTATAGGTGCCCTCTTCGGCGGCGAGCGGTGTCCTGTCGCCGATCCCGAGCTGGATGCACGCCGGGACGGTGACCGTGGACTCGCGCATCTTCTGTTCCTTCGGGGACTCCGGGCTGGACCGCACGTCGAAGGACGGCTTCTCGCTGCCGGACTCGGGGGCCTTGGTGGGCGCCTTGGCGAGCAGGTCCGTCACCTGGCCCTTGAGGTTGCCCTCGGAGAAGGCGTGCGCGGAGTCGCTGTGGTCCGCAGGCGCTTCGCCCGTACCGCCCGAGTCGTTACCCACGTTCTGCAGCAACAAGGACCCCAGACCGATGGCGGCGGCCGTGAAGACGGCACCGAGTACCGCGTTGCGCCGACGACCGCTCCGGAAGCGGCTGCGTCGTCCGGGTCCAGTGGCAGCGCGGGGGTGGCCCGCGGGCCGGTCCGCAGGCGGACTGGAGGCAGGGGAGGGAGAAGGCTGGGGGGAGGCGGAGGGCTCAGCGGGGGCGGGCGATGTTTCACGTGAAACGCGCACGGTGGCAGCGGGCTCGAGCAGAGATTCCGGATCGACCGACGCGACGGAGCCGGGTGCGATGGAGTCAAGGAGCGCTTCCGCGGCCAGCGCCGCGTCGATGCGGCCGGCGACATCGGCAGGCATCCGTGGCGGCCCCGGCAGGGTGCCGAGCATGCCGCGGATCTCCTCCAGGGAGTCGTAGACATCGGCACAGAGCACGCAGCCGTCCAGGTGCCGCCGGACGTCGACGGTCCGGTCCGGAGTGAGCAGCCCCTCCGTGAGGTCGGAGATCTCGGCGACTTCTGGGTGCCCGGCCGAATCGGTCGTGGTTGTCACGCTCGCCCACCTCCGCCCTTCACAGCAGCTGAATCGCTTGGTCCCGCATCCCGTGGTCCCGCTGCAGGTGGGACGGAGGTCCCCTGCGTCCGGTTCCTTCCCGGGCCGGACTTCCTGCCCTCTGTCTCGTCGCCGCTGTCTCCGCTCTGCTTACGGGGCTCCGTACGCAGGTGGGTGAGCAGCGGCAGGAGTCTGGCTCTGCCGCGTGCGCAGCGACTCTTCACGGTGCCGGTGGGCACCTCGAGCACGCGGGCCGCCTCGGCCACGGGATAGCCCTGCATGTCCACCAGGACCAGGGCGGCGCGCTGGTCGTGCGGCAGAGTGCCCAGCGCCTCGATGAGCTCGCGGTGCAGATCGCCGCGCTCGACAGGGGCTTCCGCTGACTCGTGCGGTTCGAGGAGCTGCTCGAACCGTTCGTTGTCGTCGATGGGAGAGGTCTTGCGAGATGCCGCCTTGCGGGCCCGGTCGAGGCAGGCGTTCACGGTGATCCGGTGCAGCCACGTCGTGACGGCCGACTGCCCGCGAAAGGTGTGGGCGGCGCGGTAGGCGGAGACCAGAGCGTCCTGGACGGCGTCAGCGGCTTCCTCGCGGTCGCCCAGCGTGCGCAGGGCGACGGCCCACAGACGGTCGCGATGTCGCCGGACGAGTTCGCCGAAGGCGTCCTTGTCTCCTGCCACATGTCGGGCCAGGAGGTCCTGATCGCTCATCTCGCCGTGCGTGGTGTCATCCACCGTCGAACCCCCTCCCCCGATGAGCCTCGGCCTCAGCCCGTGAACTTCACGTCCGTGATGGCCTGCTTGTACCCGGCGCTGCTGTACTCGTCACGTGGTGACTGCGGTACATCGGTGAGCCAGACCAGTACGTACCGCGTGGCGACCGGCTTCTTCGCCGTGATCTTCGCGGTCTGGCCGTTGGTCGTGACGCTCCCGATCTTCTTCATGGAGCTCGGGGACGTCGACGAGGACAGGGAGTCCGCGGCGTACAGCTCGACCGTGGTGTGGTCGCCGCCGTAGCGGAGCCCGAGCGACGCGGCCGACACGTCCTCTTCCTTGCCCAGGTCGTAGACGATACCGACGCCGGGCTTGTACGGGGCCAGCTTGGGGCCCTCTATGAAGCTCTTGGACCGCCAGTACGTCGAGTTGTCACCGTCGTACGTATTGGGGACGCCCGAGAGGTCCTGTGGGCCGCCCTTGAGGACGTACTCCTCACCGTTCACGATCTTGATCGGATGCGTGGTCTTCGGCTTGCTCTTGTCACCGTCGTCGGATGTGTCGGCGCTGCCCGGATCCTCGGACTTCCCCCGGTCCATCAACGCGTCCGCGAGCTGCCAGCTGCCGAGGCCCAAGGCCGCGATGAGCAGAGCGGACACGGCCCACTTGAGGGCCTTACCGGTACGGCTCTGCAGCGGGGGCGGAGGGGTCGGCACGGGCTGGGTGACACCGGGGCGGGGCGTGGTGCGGCCGTAGGTGCCCTGCTGGTAGGTCGTGCGCTGGTACTCGGGCGGGGCGGTGAAGGCGGGCTCCGGCGGGCGGATGCGTGGCATCTCACCGATCGCCTTCACCAACTCCTCCGGCGTCGTGCACGGTGGCTCCTGGCGGGAGGCCGTCGCACCCTCGTTCACGAGCGCACGCATGGCCAGCTCGGAGAGCCCCCTGTGCACGCCTGCGCGCACCTGGTCGGGGGCGATCAAGCCGACGCCCTTGGGCAGGCCGGAGAGGCCGTACGCGTCGTCCTCGTACGGCCAGCGCTGGGTCAGCGAGGCGTACAGGAGCGCACCGACCGCTTCGGTGTCCGTGCGTTGCGGGGTGTCTGAACTGATGCCACGCAGCGCCGCGTTCACGGCGAGGCCGCGGATGCGGTACTGACCGGAGGACGTCCGCAGCACCGCGCTCGGGGTCAGCCGCAGGTGGGCGAGCCCTTCACGGTGGGCGGCCGCCATGGCCTGGGCGACCTGACTGACGAGCTGATACGCGTCGTGCGCCTCAAGAGGACCCGCCGCGAGCAGCGCTGTCAGTTCCGTGGCGTCGGGCAGCCATTCGTGCACCACGTAGACGAGGTCGTTCTCCTCGACCGCGTCCAGGACATGGACGAACCGGGGGTCGCCGAGCAGTGCCGACGAGCGGGCCGCGGCGAGCACCGATCGTGCCCGTGGATGGTCGGCGGGCAGCAGATGCACGCCGACGGCCCGGCGGAGCTTCTCGTCCACCGCACGCCAGCTGCTGAAACCGTCCAGACGGGTGACGCACTCTTCGAGTCGGTAGCGTCTGGCGAGCTTGTGGCCACTGTGCAACTCAGGGGGTGTTGCCGCCCCCGCGCCCATGGGCTCACCAATCTCTGCTGCGCCTTCTTCTGCCGTTTCCCGCTCCCGGGTCTGGGCCACCCCGTCGGCCGTGGCCTCGTCCGCCTTCGCGGTCAGCGGCTCATCGCCGCTGTTGTCTGCCACGTCGACGGCAGCCGTGCTCCGTTCCGCCACCGTCGTTCCTGCCTCCCCATCCATCGCGCTTCGTCAGACGCCAAAGCCAATTGTGCCCACAGTCCGGCGCTATGCACGACACGCGGTGGCCGGTGATGGTTGTGCGAACCCCTGTATCTCACCGTCCGAGACGGCCGCGAACCATCCCGACCATCGCATTGAGCTCCGCAATCCGCATCTTTCGGGCGGCAACGAAGAAGACGCCTCCGAGGATGATTCCACCGACCACCAAGGCGATGAGAGAACCGCCGGCGCCATCACCCAGAGCCTTGAGGATCGCGTAGCCGGCGGCGCCGGCGAGGAGGGCTGCGGGGATGCAGGCCATGGCCAGCCGGGCGTACGTACGCAGGACTCGGCCGCCGTCCAGATCGCCACCGAGGCGGTTGCGCAGCCTGCGCCAGGCGACACCGACACCGACCGCGTAGGCGAGGCCGTACGAGGCGGCCATGCCGACCACGGCCCACTCCGCGGGCAGGAGGACGTAGGCGAGGACGCTCGCCGCCGCGTTGACGGCGGCCACGATGACCGTGTTGTAGAAGGGCGTCCGGGTGTCCTCGTAGGCGTAGAAGCCGCGCAGGACGACGTACTGCACCGAGTACGGGATCAGCCCCAGGCCGAACGCCATCAGGACGAAGCCCATGGACTGGGCGGCCTGGCTGCCGCTGGAGGCGAAGAGCAGGGTGCACATCGGGACGCCGAGGGCGACGAACGCGAAGGCGACCGGGACGATCGCCACCGCGGAGGTGCGCAGTCCCTGCGAGATGTCGTCGCGCACCGCGCCGGGGTCGTTGTCGTGGGCCGACCGCGAGATGCGGGGCAGCATGGCCGCCATGACGGAGACGGTGATGATGGCCTGCGGCATGCCCCAGATCAGCTGGGCGTTGGAGTAGGCCATGATGCCCGAGCCGTCCTTGCCGGAGGCCTTGCCCGCAGCGGTGGCCAGCTGGGTGACGACGAGGACGCCGGCCTGGTTGGCGAGGACGAAGAGCACCGTCCACTTGGCGAGCTTGACCGCCTTGCCGAGGCCGTGGCCCTTCCAGTCGAAGCGCGGCCGGAACCTGAAGCCCGTCTCGCGCAGATACGGGATCATCGCCAGGGCTTGGACGATCAGACCGAGCAGGGTGCCGATGCCCAGGAGACGGACACCGTCCGCCGGGATCGACTCGACCTTCATGCCCGAGTCGCCGGACGTTCCGTAGACCCAGATGAACAGGCCGAACGTGAAGATCATGACGATGTTGTTGAGGACCGGGGTCCACATCATCGCGCCGAACTTCCCACGGGCGTTGAGGATTTGGCCCATCACCACGTGTACGCCCATGAAGAAGATCGTGGGCAGGCAGTAGCGGGCGAAGGTGACCGCGACGTTGTTGGCCGCCTCATCGTTCGCGATGGGGGTCGACATCAGCTTGACCAGCAGCGGCGCCGCGAAGACGGCCAGGGCGACGATGAGGCCGAGCGCGACCATGACGAGGGTCAGGAGGCGGTTGGCGTAGGCCTCCCCGCCGTCCTTGTCGTCCTTCATGGCACGCACCAGCTGTGGCACGAAGACCGAGTTGAGGCCACCGCCGACGGTCAGAATGTAGATCATCGTCGGCAGCGTGTACGCGACGGTCCAGGCGTCACCGAGCGTCGCGGCGCCGAGGGCCGCGGTGATCACCATGGTGCGCACGAAACCGGTGAGCCGGGAGACCATCGTCCCCGCAGCCATCACCGCGCTCGACTTCAGCAGGCTCGCCGCCCGTCCGCCGCCGCCCGGCTTGGGGGCGGGTTCGGGGGCCGGGGGAGCTGCCGGGGCCGGGACCAGTGGAGGCTCGGGAGGCTGGTAGCCGGCCTGCTGCTGGTAGCCGTTGCTCTGGGGGTAGCCGTTGCCCTGAGGGTAGCCGTCCTGTTGGTGGCCGCCAGGCTGCTCGCGGTAGCCGCCCGCCTGCTGGTCCCGAAAGAGGTGGGCGAAGGCGTCCGGCTCGTGGCGCTCCTCGCCGGCCTGGGTGACCAGGTCGTCGACGCCCACGAACTGCGTCGTTCGGGCGTCGTCGCCGTACGGGAGGTGCCGGGTCGGGCCTTCGGGTTCGGGGGCCGGTGTCTGCGCCCAGACGCGAGGGTCCGGAGCGTGCTGAGGGGAGGGCGGCTGTGCGTAGAGCGGCTGGGCATCCTGGTAGTAGCCGGGTGGCGGCGGGGGGTGCGCGGCGCGGTCGTACAGCGCCTCGTTCACCGGGTCCTGCGCGGCTAGGTCCTGAGCCCGGTAGGGGTCCTGGTCGTAGGCGTCCTGGAGGTACGCATCAGGGGCAGGCTGAGGTGGCACCTGCCCGTCCTCAGGAGGACCGGAACCGCCCGCGCCCTGGCCACGGTCACCGTCGTACGGCGCGTTCATGGATTACCCCACCTCATCGTCCCCGGGCCCACCGGCCACGACATCGCTCAACGGTCCACTCTCTCACCCGTGTCCGACGGGCCGGTGCTTTCCGGAGCGGTGTCCGGGGTCGGGTCACTCGGCTGCTCAGGGTCGTCCTGCCCCGGCTCTGCGCCGGGCTCGCCGTCGTGACCGTCCTCCGAGCCTTCCTCGACCGGCTTCCGGGCGGCCCGCTTGCGCTGGGTGTACATCCGGAATCCGGCGAGGACGAGGAGCAGCACGCCGCCCGCGATGACCAGCATCACCGTGAGGGTGATCTCGGTGACGTTCACATCGAACTGAACTCGGTCGCCGTACGGCTGGCCGTCCTCGGTGTAGAGCTGGGCGTAGACGGGGACCGGGCCGTTGGCATTGGCGGTGGTGGTGAACTTCACCGACTGGGCGTGCCCGCCCGAGACCTTGACCGGCCGCTCCGAATAGGCCTCGCCGTCGATCTTCAGTCGCGTGGGGTTCTCCGACGTCAGGCGCAGAACCATGTGGTCGACGCCCTGGACCAGGTTGTTCTGCACCGTCACAGGGATCGTCGCGCTGCGCCCCGAGAGCTTCGCGTCAGACTTGTCGATCAGCGCCACTTGTTCGACGAGCGTGGTCAGGTAGCGCCCCACGCCCTGACGGAATGTCGCCGCCTCGGCGGCCCTGCCCCGCCAGGACGTCGACATTTCGCGGTCTATGGCCCGCCCGAAGGGCGTGATGACGCGGTCCGGCTCGCTGAGGATCGTCTGGAAGCGCTTGAGCTTGTTCTGGGTGCCCTGAATCGACAGGAAGGCCGACTTCGGCAGCTCCTGCTTGCGGAGCGACGCCGGATAGGCCTTGGCCGACGGCACCTGGGTCGTGGCCGCCGGGTCCGGCTTCGCCTTCGCCGCCGCCGACAGGTCCTGCGGCTCGGTCCAGCGCTCGTCGGAGAGAGCGGTCAGGGCCTTCGCCATCGTCTGGGCCTGGCTGGCGGAGGGCATGCGCTGCGGGGCCACGACGATGCTGCGCTGCCTGTCCGGATCCTGCAGGGTGACCATCAGGCTCTGGGCGAGGAACTGCTGCACGGCGAGCGTGGAGTTCTCGGCCCCCGTCATGTCGCCCTGGAAGGCCGTGGAGAGGCGTGCGTCGGCCACTATGGCCGTCGTGCCGCCGCCGATGGGCCGGGCGGCGTTGGGCGTGTACGGCAGCGCGTCACCCTCACGCAGGCTGTCGCTCCGGACGATCACCGAGTGAGCTCCGGCGGAGGTGGAGACGTCGACGATCGACGGATCGAGGGCGCCTTCCACGGGCCACGCGAAGTCCGACTGAGGCTTGACGTGGAGGATGGAATCCACGGCCATCACCCCCGCGTCGGTGGCGTCCTTGAGCTGTCCCAGGGAGCCGGTGACGGCCCTGCCGTTGTGGGCCAGCGAGGCCAGGTCGGGATCGGCGAAGGGCAGCGCGACGACCTTCTCGTCCTGCACGGTCTGCTCGAGCTTGTTGAGCCACTCCTTGGCGACCGCCTGGTTCCTGCCCGCTGTGGTGCCTTTGCCATCGGCGGTCTGCACCCGGTAGTTCCGCGTCATGTGGTCGACCGAGGCCAGCAGGTCAGGATCGACGACCCACGTGACATCGAGCTGGCGGCCGAGGGACAGCATCTGCTCCAGGCGACCGCCGGGAGCGAGTTCCTTGGCCAGGTCGTCGTCCGTGAAGACGGGCGTCTGCTGTTCGTCCGAGCCGGTCTCCGCCGTGAGGTGCGAGGTGGAGATGAGCGGCCACAGGTAGGTCGTCTTGGTCTTGGTGTCGGCGGCGTCCGCCTGCCACGGCAGGAAGGTCCGCTCGAAGCCGAGCACCTGGGTCCACGGCTGGGCCGTGGTCCGGCCCGTGAGCGAGACGCCCAGCTGGTAGACGCCGTCGGCGCCGAGGTCCAGGGCCTTGACCGGGACGGAGATGCTGAAGTCCTGGCGGATGCCGGGGGCGAGCTTGGAGAACTTCTTGACGTACTTGCCGCCGACCTCCGTGCCGTCGGCTCCCGGCCGGTAGCCGGTGCGCTTGGCCGCGGAGTCGATCTGGCTCCGGCCGTTGAGGACCGGCCCCAGGCGGAGCCCGACCTGCGCCCCCGTCACCGGTTGCTTGCCCTCGTTGGTGACGGTGCCGGAGACCGTGAGCGTGTCACCGTCCGACGGGGCAGTGGGCGTGAGTTTGTCGAGCGAGACGTCGACCGTGTTCGAACCGGTGGCGTCTGCCGGCGCGCTCGGCGTCGTCGCGTGCGCGGCCGGCTCAGCCGACAGCTGCACCATGCCGGCCAGCAAGGGGGCCACAGCCAGCAACGCTGCCGTACGCCTCAGCCACCGGCGGGCAGGTGAGGGACTGGTCCCCGGGAAGTCTGCCGCCTCGGCCACGCGTTGCCCGTCCTCGTCGTCGTCAGTGGTCGTCGGTTGTGCGTCCACGCATGGTAACGAGGTGCGCTGTGGCGAAGTGCCGCGGACTGCTCCACATGATCGGAAGACCTGGCCGGAGAGGGGCGCGCGGCCTGAGAGGCCCCGCCGAAAACGGGGCGGCTCGGGGCGTCCGGGGCACGTACCCTTTTCTGTTGTGCCGAACGCCAATGAAGAAAATTCCAGCGCACTGAGTCAGGTGCAGCGCCGCGCGGTCAGTGAACTGCTGCGTGTGTCCCCTGTCGCGGACGACCTTGCCCGCCGTTTCCAGGAGGCCGGGTTCTCTCTCGCCCTGGTCGGCGGGTCGGTCAGAGACGCGCTCCTTGGCCGGCTCGGCAACGACCTGGACTTCACGACGGATGCCCGCCCCGAGGACGTACTGAAGATCGTCAGGCCGTGGGCGGACTCTGTCTGGGAGGTCGGGATCGCCTTCGGCACCGTCGGGAGCCAGAAAGACGGCTACCAGATCGAAGTCACGACATATCGGTCCGAGGCCTACGACAGGACCTCGCGCAAGCCCGAGGTGTCGTACGGCGACTCCATCGAGGAGGACCTCGTACGCCGTGATTTCACCGTCAACGCGATGGCCGTCGCTCTGCCGGAGAAGGAGTTCATCGACCCGCACGGAGGGCTTGAGGACCTGGCGGAGCGCGCTCTGCGTACCCCCGGCACCCCGGAGGACTCCTTCTCCGACGACCCGCTGCGGATGATGCGGGCCGCCCGGTTCGCCGCGCAGCTTGATTTCGAGGTGGCTCCGGAGGTCGTCGCCGCGATGAAGGCGATGGCCGAGCGCATCGACATCGTCTCCGCGGAGCGTGTCCGTGACGAACTGAACAAGCTGATCCTCTCGCCGCACCCGGCGAAGGGACTGGCTCTACTTGTCGACACAAGCATCGCCGAGCGCGTGCTGCCCGAGCTTCCGGCGCTGCGTCTGGAGAGTGACGAGCACCACCGTCACAAGGACGTCTACGACCACTCGTTGATCGTCCTCGAGCAGGCGATGGCGCTGGAGGAGGACGGCCCGGACCTGACACTGCGGCTCGCGGCGCTCCTGCACGACATCGGGAAGCCGCGGACGCGGCGCTTCGAGGACGACGGCCGGGTCTCCTTCCACCACCACGAGGTGGTGGGCGCCAAGATGACCAAGAAGCGGATGACAGAGCTCAAGTACTCCAATGAGCTCGTGAAGGACGTCTCGCGCCTGGTGGAGCTGCACCTGCGCTTCCATGGCTACGGGACGGGCGAGTGGACGGACTCCGCCGTACGCCGTTACGTACGCGACGCGGGCCCCCTTCTCGACCGGCTGCACAAGCTGACCCGGTCCGACTGCACGACGCGTAACAAGCGAAAGGCCAATGCGCTGTCGCGTGCGTACGACGGCCTGGAGGAGCGCATCGCGCGGCTTCAGGAGCAGGAGGAGCTGGACTCGATCCGCCCTGACCTGGACGGCAACGAGATCATGGAGATCCTGGATGTGCGACCGGGCCCGGTGATCGGCCAGGCCTACAAGTTCCTTCTGGAGCTGCGGCTGGAGAACGGGCCGATGGAGCGGGAGACGGCGGTCGCGGCTCTCAAGGAGTGGTGGGCCGCGCAGAAGTGAGATGAGGCGAGGTGCGATGTTTCACGTGAAACATCGCACCGGATCCGGACATGCGAAGGGGCACTGTTTCACGTGAAACAGTGCCCCTTCGTAATGCCGTTACTTGTTCTTCAGGCAGAGCACCACGTCGTGGCTGCCACCGGTCTGGTAGTAGGAGACCTCGGTCCCCTTGACCGCTTCGCACTTGCTGACGCTGCTCGTGTTGTCGAACTTCTCGATGACCTCGAACTCGGCGTCGCTCGAGGAGCAGTCGGTGTTCTTCAGGTCGGGCTGCGACTGGGTGCCCTTGTTGTGCAGGCAGTCACCGACGGCGGTGGTCTCGGCGTCGCTCTGGCCGAAGTACCACTTGCCGACGGCTATGAGGATGGCGACGACGATGAAGCCGCCGATGCGCAGCATGAGCTTCTTGCCGCGTCCACCACCACGCGGCGCGGCCGGAGGAGGAACCGGCGCCCCCTGGTTGTACGGCGGGTAGGGCTGCTGCGGCACGGTGGGCTGGCCGGGCTGTGCCGGCTGGCCGGGATGCGGCTGCACGCCCTGGCCGTACGGATTCTGGCCCTGGGGCGGAGTAGTCACTTGAGGATCCCCCTCGAACGGAAGCGCGATGGCGCGGATACGACGTCCGTAAGTTATAGGGACGGAGTGACATCTCTGAAGCCCAGAGGTGCTCTGTGTCACTGATGTGACACTTACTGCACGTCAAACCGGGTCATAGCAGCAGTAATTGCTGCGTAGATAACGGCGACCGTGATCACCAGCGGGACCGATCGCCCGTCAGGTGGCAGCATCAGCGCGGCTACTCCTGCCGCACCGACGAAAGCGACGTTGAACAGGACGTCGTAGACCGAGAAGATCCGGCCACGGAAGCTGTCGTCCACCGTCGCCTGCACCACCGTGTCCGTGGCGATCTTCGCTCCCTGCGTCGTCAGGCCCAGCAGGAACGCGGCGATGAGCAGCGGGGCGGGTGTGAAGGGCAGGGCGAGCGCCGGTTCCAGGACCGCCGCGGCACCGGCGCAGGTGACGATCCAGCCGCCGGCCGTCAGTCGGCTCACCGCCCAGGGAGTCAGTACGGCCGCAGCGAAGAAGCCCGCCCCCGAGACCCCCACGGCGAGCCCGAGCAGGGCCAGTCCGTCGGACTCCGAGGACGACCAGGCGTACCGGCAGAGCATCAGGACCATGACGGACAAGGCGCCGTAGGAGAACCGCATGAGCGTCATCGCGAGGAGGGCACGGGCGGCCGGGCGCCGCTGCGCCAGATGCCGCACCCCGGCCGCCAGGTCTCGCGCCGTACCGGCCAGTGAGGCGCCTATCCGGGGCTGCACCAGTTCCGGGTCCGGCCCGAGGAGTTCACGCGCCATCCGCAGCGAGGCGAGCGCCGCGCAGAGATACAGGGCGGCCCCGAGAAGGACGACCACCGCGTCCGAGTCGGAGCCCAACAGGCGCACGACGAACGCGAGACCACCACCCACGGTGGCGGCGAGCGTCCCGGCGGTCGGTGAAAGGGAGTTGGCCATCACCAGGCGCTCGGCATCGACCACGCGCGGCAGCGCCGCCGAGAGTCCGGCGAGGACGAAACGGTTGACGGCCGTGACGCAGAGCGCGGAGGCGTAGAACAGCCAGTCCGGCACGCCGCTCAGGATCAGTACCGCGGTCAGCGCGGCGAGAGCGGCCCGCAGCAGATTGCCGTACAGAAAAACCTGACGGCGTGGCCAGCGGTCGAGGAGTACCCCGGCGAAGGGGCCGATCAGCGAGTACGGCAGGAGCAACACCGCCATCGCGGAGGCGATCGCACCCGGCGAGGTCTGCTTCTCCGGTGAGAAGACGACGTACGTGGCGAGGGCCACCTGATAGACGCCGTCCGCGCCCTGGGAGATCAGCCGCACGGCGAGCAGGCGCCGGAAGTCCCGCAGGCGCAGCAGTACGCGCAGGTCACCGACGACAGCCATGGGGCACAGCCTCACATACGAGGAGGGTCCCCAGGCGGATTGCCCGGGGACCCTCAACAGCCGTTCAAGGGAAGAGCTTTAGCGCTCGACCTCGCCCTTGATGAACTTCTCGACGTTCTCGTACGCCTCGTCGTCGAAGTACTGCACCGGCGGGGACTTCATGAAGTACGAGGACGCGGAGAGAATCGGGCCACCGATGCCGCGGTCCTTGGCGATCTTCGCGGCGCGCAGGGCGTCGATGATGACACCGGCCGAGTTCGGGGAGTCCCAGACCTCGAGCTTGTACTCCAGGTTCAGCGGGACGTCACCGAAGGCGCGGCCCTCGAGGCGGACGTACGCCCACTTGCGGTCGTCGAGCCACGCCACGTAGTCCGACGGGCCGATGTGGACGTTGTCGGCGCCCATGTCACGGTCGCGGATCTGCGAGGTGACGGACTGCGTCTTCGAGATCTTCTTGGACTCGAGGCGGTCGCGCTCCAACATGTTCTTGAAGTCCATGTTGCCGCCGACGTTGAGCTGCATGGTGCGCTCGAGACGGACACCGCGGTCCTCGAACAGCTTCGCCATCACGCGGTGCGTGATAGTGGCGCCGACCTGGGACTTGATGTCGTCGCCGACGATCGGGACGCCCGCCTCGGTGAACTTGTCGGCCCACTCCTTGGTGCCGGCGATGAAGACCGGGAGGGCGTTGACGAAGGCGACCTTGGCGTCGATGGCGCACTGCGCGTAGAACTTCGCCGCGTCCTCGGAACCGACGGGGAGGTAGCAGACGAGGACGTCGACCTGCTTGTCCTTGAGGATCTGGACGATGTCGACCGGGGTCTCGTCGGACTCCTCGATGGTCTGGCGGTAGTACTTGCCCAGGCCGTCGAGGGTGTGGCCGCGCTGGACGGTGACGCCCCTGTTCGGCACGTCGCAGATCTTGATGGTGTTGTTCTCGCTGGCGCCGATGGCATCCGAGAGGTCGAGGCCGACCTTCTTGGCGTCCACGTCGAAGGCGGCGACGAACTCGACGTCACCGACGTGGTACTCGCCGAACTGGACGTGCATCAGGCCCGGGACCTTGGCGTCCGGGTCTGCGTCCTTGTAGTACTCGACGCCCTGGACCAGCGAGGCGGCGCAGTTGCCCACGCCGACGATGGCTACGCGAACCGAACCCATTCCGGTTGCTCCCTGTGATCTGTGTATTCCGGAAGAGACCCTGCGAAACCGCGGGGCCTCACTTGGCGGTGTCATCGGACGGATCCGGCGGCGGGTTCTCGTTCCGCCGCCGGGGCAGGCCGCCCGACTCCCCAGATGTGCTGTCGTGCTGAGCGGAGCTGTCCGGGGCGGACCGTTGCTGGTCCCGTCCCGCTCGCTCGCTCTCGATGAGCTCGTTCAGCCAGCGCACTTCGCGCTCCACGGACTCCATTCCGTGCCGCTGCAGCTCAAGCGTGTAGTCGTCCAGGCGCTCCCGGGTACGTGCCAGGGAGGCGCGCATCTTCTCCAGACGCTCCTCGAGGCGGCTGCGACGCCCCTCGAGCACCCGCATGCGTACGTCCCGCGAGGTCTGCCCGAAGAAGGCGAAGCGGGCGGCGAAGTGTTCGTCCTCGTACGCGTCGGGGCCGGTCTGGGAGAGCAGCTCCTCGAAGTGCTCCTTACCTTCCGCCGTCAGCCGATAGACGATCTTGGCGCGGCGCCCGGAGAGGGGAGCCGCGAGGGCCTCCTCGGGGGCGCCGCCCGTTTCCTCGATCAACCAGCCATTGGCGACCAGCGTCTTGAGGCAGGGGTAGAGCGTCCCGTAGCTGAAGGCGCGGAACACTCCCAGCGAAGTATTGAGGCGTTTACGCAGCTCATAGCCGTGCATCGGGGACTCGCGCAGCAGGCCCAGGACGGCGAACTCGAGGATGCCGGAGCGTCTGCTCATCTTCGCCTCCCCTCTGCCAGCGTCTGTCGACACGGTCTTTATGCCGAGCTGATGTATCGACTCGATACATCGAGACGATAGAACGACCCGTCTGCTGAGGCAAGGGGGGAAACGGTGAACGGGATCACATCACCGATTCGTAGGAAGTAACTTGCCTGATTTGGGGTGAACTTCTGCCCTAAGAGGGTTTTGACGGTGCGTAGTCTGTGCGCCATGCAGACCGCCGGGAACCAAGTGACGCGTGAGGGCGTCGTTGACCCTGGTGTAGTGCGGATGAGCGTCGACGACGGTGCATCCGTACTTCGGGGGGACCGGAAACCAGCCGCCGTTTCCAGGCGCGGATACCTGCGCCTGCCCGAGGAGTAATCGTTCGATGAGCGAGCACCGTCGCAAACCGCCGCAGCCGCAGGGCGGCGGACGCGCCGCGGCCAGACGTGGCGTCCCCGACGCGTCGTCGGGTCGCCGCGCGGCACCGCGTGGCGCCACTGGATCGCCCACTTCCTCAACCGGCTCGCACGGAGCAGGGGCCCCTGATGACGGGGACCGTTCCTACGGCGGCCGTGCCGAGGCCCGCCGTGCCGCGCAGCGCAGTGGCGCTGTCGGCGCGGGTGGAGGCCGCCGCAGAGCGGCCGACGGAGCCGGCGCCGGGCGCGGAGGCGCCGGTGGTGGTGGTCGACGCGGTGGAGGTGGCCCGAACGGGCCCGGCCGTGGCCGAGGCCGTGGCGGCCACGAGCCCCGTAAGAAGCGCCTGATCGACTACCCGCGCGCGGACAAGGACGGTCTGCGGCGCTGGGTTCCGTCCTGGCGTCTGGTCACGGGCCTGTTCGTCGGGTTCCTCGGTGGTCTGATGGCGGTCGCGGGCATCGCGTACGCCTTGGTGGAGGTGCCGAAGGTCGACGAAGCGGCCAAGGCGCAGAACAACGTCTACTACTGGGCCAACGGCAAGCAGATGGTCGCGACCGGTGGTGAGACGAATCGCCAGATCATCGACTACGACAAGATCCCTGAGGCGATGCGCACCGCCGTCATCTCGGCCGAGAACAAGACGTTCGAGGACGACAAGGGCGTCGACCCCATGGGTATCGCGCGAGCCCTGGTCAACATGGCCAAGGGCGGCGAGACCCAGGGTGGCTCGACGATCACTCAGCAGTACGTGAAGAACGCACGCCTGGGCGACCAGTCGCAGACGTTCACGCGTAAGTTCAAAGAGCTCTTCATCTCCATAAAGGTGGGCCGCCAGGAGTCCAAGGAGAAGATCATGGCGGGGTATCTCAACACCGCCTACTACGGCCGTGGGGCCTACGGCATCCAGGCAGCGGCCCGCGCCTACTTCGGCAAGGACGCCAGCAAGCTGAACCCCAGCCAGTGCGCGCTCCTGGCGACAGTGCTCAAGGGCGCCACGTACTACGACCCGGCGGGCTCCCCCGAGGTCGACCCCGCGGCCTCGCCGCAAGCCAACCGCGCGCGGGCCACGAAGCGCTGGAAGTGGATCCTTGACGAAGAGGTCAAGGACGGCCACCTGACCGCCGAGGTCCGGGACAAGTACACGAAGTTCCCGAAGCTTGAGAACCCACGCTCCAACGCTCAGCTGGGCGGACAGGTGGGCTATCTGGTCGACCTGGCCAAGGCGTACGTGATCAACAACAGCGACGGCCAGATCACGGCCAATGACCTCCAGCAGGGCGGCTACGAGATCCACACGACCTTCGACAAGTCGAAGGTCGACAAGCTCGAGAAGTCCGTGGAGAAGGTTCGCAAGGCGAAGATCAAGCCCAAGCAGCGTCCGGACAAGGACACGCACGTCCAGTTCGGTGGCGCGTCCGTGAATCCCAAGACCGGGGCGATCGAGGCCATCTACGGCGGTGAGGACGCGACCAGGCACTTCACCAACAACGCGGATCAGACCGGCGCGCAGGTCGGCTCGACGTTCAAGCCCTTCGTGCTGGCAGCGGCTTTCAAGGATGGAACGCGTGCCAAGGACGGGCCGCCGGACCAGGGCGAGGACCAGCGCACGATCGTCAACCCGAAGAGCCTCTACAGCGGCAAGAACAAGCTCAAGATCCAGAATTACGACGGCACCATCTGGAAGGACCGAGAAGGCAAGGAGTGGCTGCAGACCAACGACGGTGACGCGTCGTACAACGCGCCGACCTACCAGATCGACCTCCGTGAGGCCATGCGGGAGTCCGTCAACTCGGCCTACGTGCAGCTCGGTATGGACGTCGGTCTGGACAAGGTGAAGGAGGCGGCCATCGCTTCCGGCATCAAGGAGAACAGCCTGGCCAGCGCCAATTACCCGTCCTTCTCCCTTGGTACGTCGTCTCCGAGCGCGATCCGCATGGCCGGCGCTTACTCCACCTTCGCAACCAGCGGCAAGCAGAACGAGCCGTACTCGGTGAAGGAGGTCGAGTACAAGGGCAAGAACGTCATGCAGCACGACCCGCAGACCAAGCGGGCCTTCGACGAGGAAGTCGCCGACAACGTCACCGACGTGCTCCGGACCGTCGTAGAGAAGGGCACGGGCACCTCGGCCCAGCTGAGCGGCCGCCAGGTGGCGGGCAAGACCGGTACGACCGACGGCAACAAGTCCGCGTGGTTCGTCGGGTACACCCCGCAGTTGTCGACCGCGATCAGCATGTACCGCCTCGACGACAACGAAGGGAACAAGAAGCGCGAGTTCCTGGAGATGTTCGGCACGGGTGGCGAAGAGAAGATCCACGGTGCCTCGTTCCCCGCGCAGATCTGGCAGGACTACATGGAGCAGGCCCTGAAGGGCGAGCGTGTAGAGAACTTCCCGGTCCCGCAGCCGATCGGTAAGGTCGTCGGTGAGACCCCGCCGCCCGCCCCGAGCCCGACCCCGTCCCCGTCCGAGGAGCCGGAGGAGTCTCCTACGCCGACCCCCTCGGACAGTGAACCCTCGCCGACCCAGCCGGAAAGCCCCGACCCCAGTGAATCCTGTGCCGACTGGGACTGGGAGTGCGAGAACAACGGCGGCGCGACTGAAGGCGGGGATACCGACGGCAGTACCGGCGGGGAGTCGCCACCGGTCACGGACGAACCGACAGGCGGCGGAAATAGCAACGGGAACGGCAACGGAGGAGGCTGGCTCGGCGGCCCGGACGGCTGACCGAACCCTCCTGTGCGTGTGTTTCACGTGAAACGCACTGTTTCACGTGAAACATGCGCCACCGAGCGCTGACGAGGGCCGCCGCACCGCACCGGTGTGGCGGCCCTCGTCGTCTTCTCAGGCGCGTACGGCAGGATGTGCGGCATGCCCAGTGCAGAGACGACGCGCACGAGCGTGCACAAAACCACTAGTGCACGACAGCCGGAGCCCGTACGGCCGACCAAGGAGGATGAGGTCGCCGCGGCCGGCAGCGAGCTGATCGGCGGACCCATCGGCCGCAGAGTGCTGTACGCGGCGACGTGGTGGACTCCCGTACGCGTCATCGCGCTCGTGGCCATCGGGATGTTCGCGCTCGGCATGGTGCAGAAGATGCCGTGCTACGACGGCGCCTGGTTCCAGGGCGCGAGCTCGCAGTACACGCACGCTTGTTACTCCGACATCCCCCACCTCTATCAGGGACGCGGCTTCGCCGATGGGCTCGTCCCCTACTTCGACAAGTTGCCCGGCGACATGGAGTACCTCGAGTACCCGGTGCTGACCGGCGTGTTCATGGAGGTGGCCTCCTGGCTGACCCCGGGCAGCGGCAGCATCCAGCACCAGGAGAAGTTCTACTGGATGGTCAACGCGGGGATGCTGATGGCCTGTACGGCGGTCATCGCCGTCTGTGTCGCCCGCACCCACAAGCGTCGCCCTTGGGACGGCCTGATGGTCGCCCTGGCGCCCGCCTTCGCGCTGACCGCCACCATCAACTGGGACCTGTTCGCCGTCGCTCTCACGGCCGCTGCCATGCTGATGTGGGCGCGCGGCGGGGCGATCTCCGCGGGCGTCCTGTTGGGCTTGGCGACCGCCGCGAAGCTCTACCCGGCGTTGCTCCTGGGCCCGCTGCTCATTCTGTGCTGGCGAGCGGGGCGCTGGCGGGCCCTCTGGATGACGGCCGGGGCCGCGGTCGGCGCCTGGCTCGTGGTGAACCTGCCCGTGATGATCACGCACGACGCGACGGGTTTCCACATCCGCGAGGGCTGGGCGAAGTTCTACACCTTCAGCCAGGAGCGGGGCGTCGACTTCGGATCGTTCTGGCTGATCCTCTCGCAGCGCATGGACGACCCGCTGTCCACGGACACGGTCAACACCCTGGCGACGGCCCTGATGCTGCTGGCCTGCCTCGGGGTCGGCGCGCTGGGCCTGACCGCGCCGCGCCGCCCGCGCTTCGCGCAGCTCGCCTTCCTGGTGGTCGCCGCGTTCATCCTCACCAACAAGGTCTACTCGCCGCAGTACGTCCTGTGGCTGATCCCCCTCGCCGCGCTGGCCAGGCCGCGCTGGCGTGACTTCTTGATCTGGCAGGCGTGCGAGGTCGCGTACTTCCTGGGGATCTGGCTGTACCTCGCGTACACGACGAGCGGAGACGCCCACAAGGGCCTGCCGACCGAGGGTTACCAACTCGCCATCGTGGCCCACCTGCTGGGGACGCTGTACCTGTGTGCCGTGGTCGTCCGCGACATTCTGATGCCGGAGAGAGACCCGGTGCGGCGGTCCGGCGACGACGACCCCTCGGGGGGCGTCCTGGACGGCGCACAGGACGTCTTCGTCCTCGGGCAAGCGGCCCGCCCGCCGCGGCATGCGGTCCACTCCACCGAAGGGCCCCAGGTGCGGTGGGGATCGACGCCGACCGACGTTTCGCCCTGAGCGAACAGCCCGCCGAGGCGGCCGGGAACGACTGAAGGGCCGGGAGCGACAACCGTCGCTCCCGGCCCTTCAGTCGTTGGCCGGTCCGGCTGCGATCAGCGGTCGAGGATGCGGTCGAACTGCGTGGTGGTGTGCCGCAGGTGGGCCACCAGCTCCTCGCCCACCTTCGGCTCCGGCGCGTCCGAGGGCACGAAGAGGATGGACACCTGCATGTGCGGCGGCTCCGCGAACCAGCGCTGCTTGCCGCCCCAGACGAACGGCGAGAGATTGCGGTTGACGGTCGCGAGGCCCGCGCGGGCCACACCCTTCGCCCGCGGCACCATGCCGTGCAGCGCCTTCGGTGCTTCCAGGCCGACGCCGTGCGAGGTGCCGCCCGCGACGACGACCAGCCAGCCGTCGGACGCGACCTTCTGCTGGCGGTAGCCGAAACGGTCGCCCTTGGCCACCTGCGTGACGTCCAGGACGGCGCCGCGGTACTCGGTGGCCTCGTGGTCACCCAGCCACAGATGCGTGCCGATGCGGGCGCGGAAGCGCGTCTGCGGGAACTGCTGCTGCAGGCGGGCGAGTTCGTTGGCCTTGAGGTGGCTGACGAACATGGTGTGCAGTGGAAGACGGGCGGCACGCAGCCGGTCCATCCAGCCGATGACCTCCTCGACGGCGTCCGAGCCGTCGGTGCGGTCCAGCGGCAGGTGGATCGCGAAGCCCTCGAGCCGCACGTCCTCGATGGCCGCGTGCAGCTGTGAGAGCTCCTGCTCGCTCACGCCGTGCCGCTTCATCGAGGACATGACCTCAATGACGACGCGGGCGCCCACGAGGCCGTGTACGCCGTCCAGGGACGACACGGAGCGGATGACGCGGTCGGGCAGCGGCACGGGCTCCTCGCCCCGTCGGAACGGGGTCAGGACCAGCAGATCGCCGCTGAACCAGTCCTTGATCCGGGCGGCTTCGTACGTGGTGCCCACGGCGAGGATGTCGGAGCCGAAACGGGTCGCTTCTTCCGCGAGGCGCTCATGACCGAAGCCGTAGCCGTTGCCCTTGCAGACCGGGACGATTCCCGGGAACTGCTCCAGCACGTGCTTGTGGTGTGCCCGCCAGCGCGCGGTGTCGACATAGAGCGTGAGCGCCATGGCCGGATCCCGGAACCTTTCTCGTGGCTGCGGTGTATCAGAGGTATGAAGAGTATTGGGGGTTGCGCGAAATCGTGCCGGGTCGTTGCGGTCAGCGGCGGGACATGTAGATGTCGAGCGCCTTGTGGAGCAGCTTGTTGAGCGGGAAGTCCCACTCGCCGATGTACTCGACAGCCTCTCCACCCGTGCCCACCTTGAACTGAATCAGTCCGAAGAGGTGGTCCGTCTCGTCCAGAGAGTCGGAGATGCCCCGCAAGTCATAGACGGTTGCGCCGAGCGCGTAGGCGTCCCGGAGCATCCGCCACTGCATCGCGTTCGAGGGCCTGACCTCACGGCCGATGTTGTCCGAAGCGCCGTAGGAGTACCAGACGTGCCCGCCGACGACGAGCATCGTCGCCGCGGACAGGTTCACACCGTTGTGCCGCGCGAAGTACAGCCGCATGCGGTTGGGGTCCTCGGAGTTGAGGGCCCGCCACATCTGCTGGAAGTAGCCCAGCGGCCGCGGGCGGAACTTGTCGCGGATCGCGGTGATCTCGTAGAGGCGCTGCCATTCGGCCAGGTCCTCGTAACCACCCTGGACGACCTCGACGCCGGCCTTCTCGGCCTTCTTGATGTTGCGTCGCCACAGCTGGTTGAAGCCCTTGAGGACCTCGTCCAAGGAGCGGTTGGCCAGCGGCACTTGGAAGACGTAACGCGGCTGTACGTCACCGAAGCCGGCACCGCCGTCCTCGCCCTGCTGCCAGCCCATCTTCCGCAGCCGGTCGGAGACCTCGAAGGCACGCGGCTCGATGTGCGTGGCCTCGACGTCCCGCAGGCGCTTCACGTCCGGATTCTGGATGCCCGACTTGATCGCCGGAGCGTCCCAGCGCCGGATGACGACGGGCGGACCCATCTTCACCGAGAAGGCGCCCTGCCGCTTCAGATGCGCGAGCATCGGCTGCAGCCAGTCGTCCAGATTCGGCGCGTACCAATTGATGACCGGGCCCTCGGGAAGGTACGCGAGGTAGCGCTTCACCTTGGGCAACTGCCGGTAGAGCACCAGGCCCGCACCGACGAGTTCGCCGGTCCGGTCGTCGAACCAGCCCAGGTTCTCCGAACGCCATTCACTCTTCACATCCGCCCATGCCGGGACCTGGCAATGACTTGCCGACGGCAGGCTCTGGATATACGCCAGATGCTGCTCGCGACTGATGGTCCTCAGGGTCAGACTCATTCGGGGCGCTCCTCGGGCTGGTGTGTCCCCATGGGTACAGGGGCTCCGGCTCTCGCGCCGAAGCCTACTGTGCCCTGAGAGCGCCCCGTCTGGGCGTACGGGACCTCGGCCCCCGGCGCATGCGCGGCGGGGGCGTCCGGGGGTGGCTACCAGAGCCCGCCGAAGAGGCCGCCGTGGGCCATACCCAGGAAGAATCCGATCCCCGAGGCTCCGAGGCCGAGGATCAGGCCGAAGCGTTCGCGGGTCGTCTCGGAGATGAACTGTCCCCACGCGCCCGTGGCGATCCCCACCAGACCGGCCCACGAGCTGAGCAGGTGGAGGTTGTGGAACATCGCCGAGACGAAGGCGATGGCACCCAGGATCAGAGTCACGCCGAGCAGCGTGTCCTGCATGGGATGGGCCTTGCCGTCCGTGGCGAAGAGAGAGCCGGCGGAATTCGGTCGCAATGTCTGTGCCATGAGGCACCTCCTGCGGAAGGCGGCGCATCGTAGCGCCATACACACCCGATGTGTACAGATTCTGCCCGTCCGGAGCCGGATTTCAACCGGAAGCCTAGGTGCGGGTAGTCTGTACCGTCTGCACCGGTGTCTGCCCAGGCCATGGCAGGGACTCCCGATCGGTTCAACGATCGGGGAGCCCGATTGTCAGTGGCTGCCGATACCGTTGCGTACGCATCACGACCCTCCTGCCACGGAACGACCGTGGCCGCTGAGTCCAAAGGAGGTGGGTTCCACATGCGTCACTACGAAGTGATGGTCATCCTCGACCCCGATCTCGAGGAGCGCGCTGTCTCCCCGTTGATCGAGAACTTCCTCTCCGTCGTCCGTGAGGGCAACGGAAAGGTTGAGAAGGTCGACACCTGGGGCCGTCGTCGTCTCTCGTACGAGATCAAGAAGAAGCCCGAGGGCATCTACTCGGTCATCGACCTGCAGGCCGAGCCTGCGGTCGTCAAGGAGCTCGACCGCCAGATGAACCTGAACGAGTCGGTCCTCCGGACCAAGGTCCTCCGTCCCGAGACCCACTGAGCTTCCTAGCTCAGCGGTACTCGGGATCCGAGTAGCAGCAGCAAAAGCAGCCAGCAGCAAACCCGCCGAGAGGTTCCCCCATGGCAGGCGAGACCGTCATCACGGTTGTCGGCAATCTTGTCGACGACCCCGAGCTGCGCTTCACCCCGTCCGGTGCGGCGGTCGCGAAGTTCCGTGTCGCGTCCACTCCCCGCACCTTCGACCGTCAGACCAATGAGTGGAAGGACGGCGAGAGCCTCTTCCTCACCTGCTCGGTCTGGCGTCAGGCGGCGGAGAACGTCGCGGAGTCGCTTCAGCGAGGCATGCGCGTCGTCGTGCAGGGCCGGTTGAAGCAGCGGTCCTACGAGGACCGTGAGGGCATCAAGCGCACGGTCTACGAGCTGGACGTCGAGGAAGTCGGCGCCAGCTTGAAGAACGCCACGGCCAAGGTCACCAAGACCACCGGTCGAAGTGGCCAGGGTGGCGGCGGATTCGGCGGCTCTGGCGGCGGCCAGCAGGGCGGCGGCAACTGGGGCGGCGGCCCCGGTGGCGGTCAGCAGCAGGGCGGCGGCGGTGCTCCCGCCGACGACCCCTGGGCGACCGGCGCGCCGGCCGGCGGCGGCCAGCAGGGCGGCGGCGGTGGCTGGGGCGGAAGCTCCGGCGGCGCCGGCGGCTCTGGCGGCTCTGGCGGCGGCTACTCGGACGAGCCCCCCTTCTAGGCCTCAGGGCCAAGGGTGGGCCGTTCCCACACTTCTTGATCACACAGGAGAAACACCATGGCGAAGCCGCCTGTGCGCAAGCCTAAGAAGAAGGTCTGCGCATTCTGCAAGGACAAGGTCACGTACGTGGACTACAAGGACACGAACATGCTGCGGAAGTTCATTTCCGACCGCGGCAAGATCCGTGCCCGCCGCGTGACCGGCAACTGCACGCAGCACCAGCGTGACGTCGCCACGGCAGTCAAGAACAGCCGTGAGATGGCGCTGCTGCCCTACACGTCCACCGCGCGATAAGGGAAGGGTGACCGACAAATGAAGATCATCCTCACCCACGAGGTCTCCGGCCTCGGTACCGCCGGCGAGGTCGTAGACGTCAAGGACGGCTACGCCCGCAACTACCTGATCCCGCGGAACTTTGCGATCCGCTGGACCAAGGGTGGCGAAAAGGACGTCGAGCAGATCCGTCGTGCTCGCAAGATCCACGAGATCGCGACCATCGAGCAGGCCAACGAGGTCAAGGCCAAGCTCGAGGGCGTCAAGGTCCGTCTGGCTGTCCGCTCCGGCGACGCCGGTCGTCTCTTCGGTTCCGTCACCCCGGCTGACGTCGCTTCGGCGATCGAGGCCGCCGGTGGTCCGAAGATCGACAAGCGTCGTGTCGAGCTGGGCTCGCCGATCAAGACGCTGGGCGCCCACGCGACGTCCGTGCGTCTGCACCCCGAGGTTGCCGCTCAGGTCAACATCGAGGTCGTCTCCGCCTAAGCACTGCGCTTGGCAGGGCTGAAGCAACCGTTGGGCCGCACCCTCAGGGTGCGGCCCAACGTGTTTCACAGGCAGCTGTTTCACGTGAAACAGCCGGAGAGAGCAAGCTGGTCCAGCGGTACGGAGGGCCGGATCAGCGGGTGGCGCCGGTGACGATCCAGTGGCCGGAGCGTGTGCGCAGCCAGAGGGTCACCATGCGGACCGTCATCATCAGGGTCATCGCTCCCCAGATGGCGGTCAGGCCGCCACCGAGGGTGGGTACGAGAAGCGCCACCGGAGCGAAGACCGCCAGCGTGGCCAGCATCGCCCAGGCCAGATACGGGCCGTCTCCCGCGCCCATCAGGACGCCGTCGAGGACGTAGACGATGCCGCAGATCGGCTGGGAGATGGCCACCACCACGAGTGCGGGCAGCGCCGCGTCCTGGACGACGGAGTCGCTGGAGAAGAGCGGGATGAACAGTGGACGGGCGAGGACGACCAGCACGCCGAGAGCGACTCCCGAGGCGATGCCCCACTGCACCATGCGGCGGCAGACATCGCGTGCTCCTTGGGGATCGTTCGCACCCAGGTAGCGGCCGATGATCGCCTGGCCGGCGATGGCGATGGCGTCGAGCGCGAAGGCCAGCAGGCTCCACAGGGACAGGATGATCTGGTGGGCGGCCACATCCGCGTCGCCGAGGCGGGCCGCCACCGCGGTCGCGATCATGAGGATCGCCCGCAGTGAGAGCGTACGGACAAGAAGCGGGGCGCCTGCTTGAGCGCAGGCCCTGATACCGGCGGCGTCGGGCCGCAGGGAGGCGCCGTGGCGTCTGGCTCCGCGGACGACGACGAAGAGATACACGGCGGCCATCGCGCACTGGGCGATGACGGTGCCCCAGGCGGAGCCGGCGATGCCGAGACCGGCGCCGTAGACGAGGACCACGTTCAGGACGCCGTTGGCGACGAAGCCGCCGATTGCGACGTACAGCGGGGTCTTGGTGTCCTGCAGTCCGCGCAGGACACCGGTGGAGGCGAGGACGACGAGCATGGCAGGGATGCCGAGCGACGAGATGCGGAGGTACGTGATCGCGTACGGAGCCGCGGTGTCCGAAGCGCCGAAGAGTTCCACGAGCGCGGGTGCGGTCGGGAGAACGATGGCGATGACGGCGGCGCCGAGCAGGAGGGCGAGCCAGATGCCGTCCATGCCTTGGCGGATGGCGGCCTGGAGATCCCCGGCGCCCACCCGGCGGGCGACGGCGGCCGTGGTCGCGTAGGCGAGGAAGACGAAGACGCTCACGGCGGTGGTGAGGAGCGCTGAGGCGACACCGAGTCCGGCCAATTGGGCGGTGCCGAGGTGGCCCACGATGGCGCTGTCGGCCATCACGAAGAGAGGCTCGGCGACGAGTGCGCCGAAGGCGGGTACGGCGAGGGCGATGATCTCTCGGTCATGCTGTCGCCGAGCGGCCTTGGGCGCCGCGGGAGCCTGTGTCATGGGCACCAATCTAATCTTCCACAGGTAAGAGATGCAATGCCCCTAAGACCCTTACGTGGTCACGAGTTGGAGGCTCTTCGTGGCGCTGTGCGGCAGGAACTCGGCCTGACTGCGAAAGTTTTTCTTCTGCACAGCCGGTGGATGCGAAAGTCGCAGGTCAGGGTGGGTTCGTGAGGAACGCTGAGTGCTTGTTCACAGGGCTGTCCACCGAGCCGTGCACAGGTTTGGCGGGGTTCTCCACAGCAACGCGCCCGTCATCCACAGCACCTGTGGATAACCAGATTGGCTGACGGTGCCCACGGGCCTACCGTGGGGCGGCGCCCCCCTCGTGATCCTGCCTCGGAAAGCCCGTAAATCCGACGCGTCAGAACCGGAGTTGGGCCGCTTATTTGTCAGTGTCGTGCCGTAAGAAAGTAGGGCACGGCGAGGTCCGCGCGGCGGACATGAGGGAGGTGGCCCGGTGAGTATCTCCGAGCCCTTGGACGACCCCTGGGCCGACAGCGGTCCCAGTGACCGTCTGCCCGCCTCCCGCCAGCGTCGTGACGGAGGCAGAGGCCGGGAAGAGCAGCACGAGCGCGGCCGAGACAGCGGTGGCTGGGACGGCGGCGGCACTGCCTTCGAGCGCGTACCGCCGCAGGATCTCGACGCCGAGCAGTCGGTGCTCGGTGGCATGCTGCTCTCCAAGGACGCCATCGCCGATGTCGTCGAGGTGCTCAAGGGCCACGATTTCTACCGGCCGGCGCACGAGACGATCTACACGGCGATCCTCGACCTGTACGCCAAGGGGGAGCCGGCCGACCCGATCACCGCGGCGGCCGAGCTCACCAAGCGCGGCGAGATCACCAAGGTCGGCGGAGCCTCGTATCTGCACACCCTGGTGCAGACGGTGCCGACGGCGGCGAACGCCGAGTACTACGCCGAGATCGTTCACGAGCGGGCGGTTCTGCGCCGCCTCGTCGAGGCGGGCACGCGCATCACACAGATGGGATACGCGGCCGACGGCGACGTCGACGAGATCGTCAACAGCGCCCAGGCCGAGATCTACGCGGTCACCGAGCAGCGCACCAGCGAGGACTATCTGCCGCTCGGCGACATCATGGAGGGCGCGCTCGACGAGATCGAGGCGATCGGCTCGCGCAGCGGCGAGATGACCGGTGTGCCGACGGGCTTCACCGATTTCGACTCGCTGACGAACGGCCTGCACCCGGGTCAGATGATCGTCATCGCGGCCCGTCCCGCCATGGGTAAGTCCACGCTGGCCCTCGACTTCGCGCGCGCCGCGTCCATCAAGCACAACTTGCCCAGCGTCATCTTCTCCCTGGAAATGGGACGCAACGAGATCGCGATGCGTCTGCTGTCCGCAGAGGCCCGGGTGGCGCTGCACCACATGCGCTCCGGCACGATGACGGACGAGGACTGGACGCGGCTCGCGCGCCGGATGCCCGAGGTCTCGGCGGCGCCGCTCTACATCGACGACTCCCCGAACCTGTCGATGATGGAGATCCGCGCGAAGTGCCGCCGCCTCAAACAGCGCGCCGACATCAAGATGGTGATCATCGACTACCTGCAGCTGATGCAGTCCGGTGGTTCCAAGCGCGCCGAGAGCCGCCAGCAAGAGGTCTCGGACATGTCGCGAAACCTGAAGTTGCTCGCCAAGGAGCTCGAGGTTCCGGTCATCGCCCTCTCGCAGCTGAACCGTGGTCCCGAGCAGCGTACGGACAAGAAGCCCCAGGTCTCCGACCTGCGTGAATCCGGTTCGATCGAGCAGGACGCGGACATGGTGATCCTGCTGCACCGCGAGGACGCGTACGAGAAGGAGTCACCTCGCGCGGGCGAGGCGGACATCATCGTGGGCAAGCACCGTAACGGCCCGACGGCGACGATCACGGTCGCCTTCCAGGGGCACTACTCGCGCTTTGTGGACATGGCGCAGACGTAACGGTTCCGCTTAGCGGGCTGCGGGCTGCGGGCTGCGGGCTGCGGGCTGCGGGTCACGGGTTGCGGGTTGCGGGTGCGGTGCGGATGCGTCACCGGGATGGTGGGTCCCCGTAGCGGGCGGCGATCGTGGCGGCGCGGGCGCGCAGGGTGGTGCGCAACGACTCCGGGGCCAAGGCTTCGGCGTCCGTGCTGAGCTGCCACAGCGCCCATTCGGCATGCCGTGCGTCCTGGAACGTCACCTCCAGCCGTAGCCAGCCGTCATCATCGGGCTCTTCGGCGCGGACGGCCAGCGCGGTGCTCAGGAGTTCCTCCCGCCGCTCCGGGCTCACCCGTACCAACACGGCGATATGGCCGTCGGACAGAAACTGCGCGCAGCGTTCCCGCCAAGCTTGCTCCAGGTCGACCCGGTTGGGTCGTTGAGCCGGTTCGGGGAGTTCCTCGGCGGCCAATATGCGCGACAGCCGGTAGGTGCGGTCCGCGCCGGATCTCCTGGCCAGCAGATATCCCCGGTCGCGCACGGTGACCAGGCCGATCGGGTCCACCGTGCGCCACTGTGGGGGCTGGCCCGTGGCCACGTAGTGGATGCGCAGCCTGTGGCCTGCGAGCACCGCGCGCCGGACCTCGACCATGGTGGTGTCGGGTACCTCCTCAGCGATTGGCCGCCGTGAGAGCAGATCGGTCTCCGGTTCGACGAGAATCCGCCGGGCCGCGTCGTTCGCGGTGGCCTGATGGCTTTCGGGCAGTGCGTCGACCACCTTGCGCATGGCGGAAGCGAGCGCCGAGCCGAGGCCGAATGCCTGCTCGCCACGTCCCGACCCGGCGGTCAGCAAGGCGAGGGCCTCGTCGTGGTTCAACCCGGTGAGTTCGGTCCGGAAACCGGGCAACAGCGCGAAACCGCCGTGTCGGCCGCGCTCGGCGTAGACCGGGACGCCTGCCGCGGACAGCGCCTCGATGTCGCGCAGCACGGTCCGGGTGGATACCTCCAGCTCGCGGGCGAGCGTGTCCGCGGTCAGCCGACCGCGCTGACGCAGCAGCAGCACCAGCGAGACCAGACGGTCGGCGCGCATACGAGAACCCTATCGAATACATGACCGAGGATGTCGTGTTTTGTTGCGAGGCTCGTGAGCAGCGGCGTCACGGATGGCGGTTACCGCGCCGGCGGACGTACCTGCTCGCCATGAATCGAATGGAGCTGATGTGGCAATGGAACGAACGGCAGTCAACCCGGTGACCTGGTCGGTGGAGATGGGGTTCAACCAGGGTGAGGTCGTCTCCGGGCATACCCGGACCCTGTACTGCTCCGGGCAGACCGCGATGAGCGCCGACGGCAAGCCCCAACATGACGGCGACATGGCCGCTCAGTTGGAGCTGAGCCTCGCCAACCTCGAGGCCGTACTGGGCGAGGCAGGCATGTCCCTCGCGAACCTCGTCCGGCTCAACGTCTACACCACCGACGTCGATCTGCTGTTCCCGCACTACGGCGTGCTGGCGTCGCGGTTGGGCGCCGCCGGGGTGGCTCCGACGACCACGATGCTCGGGGTGACGCGGTTGGCGATCCCCGGCCAGATGATCGAGCTCGAGGGGACTGCCGTCGCGTGACGTGCCCTCACCGCTCTGCCTCGTAGCGATTCAGGCGATGCGCCAGGAGGGCGCCGCAAGGCCTCGCCGAGGGTGGTCATGCCCTCGGCGATGTCTGCCGGGCGGGGCGGGGTGCTACACGTTCATCAAGGCCACGGGTACGCGTTCGCAACAGCGGACAGCGGAATTGGCTCGACGCGTGGCCCATCCGAAGGTGGACTAGGGCCATGACATCACCGCGTGAAGAGTTGTTGCCCACCACCCGTCGAGCCCTGTTGCACCGCGTCGCCACCGCTCAGGCAGAGGGGAGGGCGCCCTCGCTCGTCGCATCGGTGCTCAGGGACGGTGAGTTGGTGTGGACCGAGGGGCGCACCTGCGTCGAGGGGCACGCACCGGACGAGAACGTTCAGTACCGCATCGGCTCGATCACCAAGACCTTCACCGCCGTGCTGGTGATGCGCCTGCGCGACGAGGGCGCCCTCGACCTCTGTGACCCGCTGGAGAAGCACCTTCCGGGTACGGCCGCGGGCGACGTCACCATCGCGGAACTCCTCGCGCACACCAGCGGGTTGGCGGCCGAGACCCCCGGCGAGTGGTGGGAGCGTACGCCTGCTTCGCAGCGTCCCGAGCTCGGGGACGTGCTGGGCGAGCAGCCCTTCAAGCACCCCACCGGGCGCCGGTTTCACTACTCGAACCCCGGTTATACGTTGCTCGGTTCGCTGATCGAGGCACTGCGGGGAGACACCTGGGAAGCCGTGCTGCGGCGCGAGGTGCTGGAGCCGCTGGGCCTGGACCGTACGAGCGCGCAGCCGCAGGCCCCGCACGCGGGTGGCTGGGCCGTCCATCCGTGGGCGGACGTGATGATGCCCGAACCCGCCGAGGATCTGGGGATCATGGCTCCGGCCGGACAGCTCTGGTCCACGACAGCGGACCTGGGGCGGTTTGCCGCCTTCCTCCTGGAGGGCGACGACCGGGTGCTGTCAGCCGACACGGTGCGGGAGATGCGCACGCCGACGTCGCCTCTGCCGCCGGGGGACTGGGACGTGACGTACGGCCTGGGGACGCAGCTGATCCGTGGGGACGGGCGCACCCTGTTCGGGCACGGGGGGTCGCTGCCGGGCTTCATGGCCGGGCTGTGGGCGAGTGCGGAGGACGGCCTGGTGGCGGTCACGCTGACCAACTGCACCTCAGGTCCCGCCGTGACGGCGTTGGCCTTCGACCTGCTGAAGATCGTGGCGGAGGCAGAGCCCCGTATCCCTGAGGCGTGGCGCCCCCTGCCCGAGCTGGACAAGGGCCTGCTGGAGCTGGCAGGCCCCTGGTACTGGGGGACGAGCACCTTCGTGCTGCGGCCGAAGGCCGACGGCGCACTCGAGCTGACGCCCCTTGCCGGCGGGGGCCGAGGATCGTGGTTCCGGCCGGACGGTGACGGCGCCTGGACCGGGCTCGACGGTTACTTCGCAGGGGAGCAGCTGCGGGCGGTGCGGCGGCCCGACGGGACGGTAAGCCATCTCGACCTCGGCTCGTTCTTCTTCACCCGGGAACCGTATGAGGCGGGGACTCCCGTGCCGGGTGGGGTGGACCCGGAGGGGTGGCGCGGGCTTCCTTCGTAAGGGTGTTGAGGGTCTGCCTGCTTCAGGGCCGGGCAGGCTTCTGGTGGGTCCTACGCAGCTCGTGAGAACTCGGTGGGGCGTCGTGTTTCACGTGAAACACGACGCCCCACCGGTGCGACACACCAACGGCAGCTTCAGAGCTGCAGCTTGAAGCCCACATGTGAGGCCGTGAACCCGAGGCGCTCATAGAAGCGGTGGGCATCGGCACGGGTGGCATCGGAAGTCAGCTGCACCAACTGGCAGCCCTGCCGCCGGGATTCACCGACGGCCCACTCGATGAAGCGGGTACCTAGACCACTGCCGCGCTCGTCCGCGTGGATGCGTACGCCCTCGATGATCGACCGCAGCGCCCCCTTCCGGGAAAGGCCCGGAACGATCGTGAGCTGCAGTGTGCCGACGACGCGTCCCTCGCGCACGGCGACGACTTGGCGCTGGTTCGGGTCTGCCGCGAGGCGTTCGAACGCGGCGAGGTACGGAGCGAGGTCGTCCGGCGACTCGCGTGTGCTGCCCAGTGGGTCGTCGGCGAGCATCTCCACGATGGCGGGGATGTCGTCGGCGACCGCCGGGCGTATCTCAAGATCTCCCATGAAGCGCAGCCTATGCAGCTACGCGCCAGCCAGGCAGATCGCCACTCGGCCCGCGTGGGCCCTACGCCGGGACCCGCACCGCTTCCACGGCCCTGACCAGGGGCGCCAGCTCCGGATTCAGTGCCGCCTCGTCGAGCGCCTCGCGCAGCGCGGTGTCGTTGGTGGGGCGCGCCTCGGCGAGCAGTGAGGCGCCCGCTTCGCTGACGTCCGTGTAGATGCCGCGGCGGTCGGTGGGGCAGAGGTAGCGGGACAGCAGCCCGCGGTCCTCGAGCCGGGTGACCAGGCGTGTGGTCGCGCTCTGGCTGAGCACGACGGCGTCGGCAACCTGCTTCATCTGCAGATGGCCGCCCTCCCCGTCGTGCTGGCGGCTGAGGACGTCCAGCAGGGAGTACTCGCGCACGCTCAGGTCGTGCTTGGCCTGCAGGGCGCGCTCGATGTGAGTCTCGATCTTCCCGTGGAGCAGGGAGAGCGCGCACCAGCCCTGCGCAAGGGCGGTCAGTGCGGGGTCCGTCGCTGTCATGGCTCTTGTTCCTCCGTCCCGGAGCTGCTGGAACCAGGATAGTCCACCAACGCAATATCCAGCGGTTGCAAGTAACCCGCGTCTGCAACTATTGTGGGCGCAAGCTAAGCGCACCTGCAATCGCCTTGGAAGGTAGAACCATGCCTCTCGCGCTACTGGCCCTCGCGATCGGGGCCTTCGGAATCGGGACCACAGAGTTCGTGATCATGGGACTTCTCCCAGAGGTCGCGGGTGACTTCGGCGTCTCCATCCCCACGGCCGGGCTCCTCGTGACGGGCTACGCACTCGGCGTCGTACTGGGCGCTCCCCTGATGACAGTCCTCGGCACCCGCATCTCGCGCAAGCGCATGCTGATGCTGCTCATGGTCCTGTTCATCGCGGGCAACCTGCTCTCCGCCGTGGCCCCGGTCTTCGGCGTCATGCTGGCGGGCCGCGTGGTCGCCTCGCTCGCCCACGGAGCCTTCTTCGGCATCGGCTCGGTCGTCGCGGCAGAACTGGTCGCACCAGAGAAGAAGGCCGGAGCCATCGCCATGATGTTCACGGGCCTGACCGTGGCCAACGTGGTCGGTGTGCCGCTCGGCACGCTCGTCGGGCAGACCCTCGGCTGGCGCATCACCTTCGCCGTCGTCGCGGGGCTCGGTGTCATCGGCCTGGCCGGTATCGCGAAGCTCGTACCCGATCTGCCCAAGCCCGAGGGCGTACGGCTGCGCCACGAGCTGGCCGCCTTCCGCAACGTCCAGGTGCTGCTCGCCATGGCGATGACGATCCTCGGTTTCGGCGGAGTCTTCGCGGCCGTCACCTATCTCGCGCCGATGATGACAGACGTCACCGGATACGCGGACTCCTCCGTGACCTGGCTTCTCGTCCTCTTCGGGCTCGGCATGGTCGCGGGCAACCTGATCGGCGGAAAGTTCGCGGACCGCGCGCTGATGCCGTTGCTCTACATCTCGCTCAGCTCGCTGGCAGTCGTGCTCGCCCTCTTCACCCTCACCGCGCACCACAAGATCGCGGCAGCCGTCACCATCACGCTCATCGGCGCCCTGGGCTTCGCCACCGTGCCGCCGCTGCAGAAGCGGGTGCTCGACCAGGCCTCCGGCGCGCCCACGCTCGCCTCGGCCATGAACATCGGCGCCTTCAACCTCGGCAACGCGCTCTCGGCCTGGCTCGGCGGCCTCGTGATCTCCGCCGGCCTCGGCTACACCGCCCCGAACTGGGTGGGCGCGGTACTCGCGGCCTCCGCGCTCCTCCTGGCAGTCGTCTCGGCCACGCTCGAGCGCCGCTCGGCCGCTCCCAGCCTGGTCGTGGCGGGCGCGGCCCCCGTCGAGCAGGCCACGCCCGTTCACCACTGACCCCCTCCAGCCCCCCATCAGTACGCACCACCGCACAAGGAGCAACTCCATGAGCACCACGACCCCTGCCACCGCCCCGCTGACCACGCAGGACGCCGAGGCACTCGTCACTGCCGCCCACCGCGCGGCAGAGGCCGCCGATGTCACGATCAGCGTCACCGTTCTCGACGCGGGCGGCCATCTGCTCGCCTTCCGGCGCGACGACCGGGCCGTGCTGATCTCCGGTGAGACCAGCACCCGTAAGGCGTACACGGCACTTCAGCTCAATGCCCCGACCGCCGACCTCGTCGACCTGGTCAAGCCGGACGGCCCCTTCCACACCCTGCCGACCGCGCTCGACCGGCCGCTTCTCTTCATCGCCGGTGGCGTCCCGGTGCACCGGGACGGCCGTCTGATCGGATCCATCGGAGTCGGCGGCGGAGCGCCCGAACAGGACCACGGGTTCGCCACGGCGGCCGTGGAGTCCCTCGCGTAGTACGACACCGGAGTACGACGCGGCATTACGACACCGCCGCGAGAGCAGGACGAAGGCCCGGCCCCAAGCACCGAAACGTTCGGTGTCCGGGGGCGGGCCTCTGTGTGCGGTCAGCCGGCCGCGACCGTCAGCGGCGCGAAGCGACGGGTCCAGTCACCGGGCAGCCCGGGGATGCCGTACGTCATCACGGCATTGAAGGCGATCGGTTCGAGGCCGCGTTCCTTCACCCAGGCGAGCAGCTCTTCATGGCGTACGTCGATGTCGGTGCGCAGCGGCCGGTCCGAGCCTTCGGCAAGCGATGAGATCAAAGCCTTCGCGGTCTCCGTGTCCGGCGCGATCAATGGGCCGACGACATGGGTCTCCATGTTCGGCCAGGCACCCGCGTAGCCCGTGATCATGCCGTCCGTCTCCGCGACCCGCAGTTGGTCGACGAAGGCCGGGAGCCGGGTGAGTACGTGCGTGCGGTCGAGGCCGAAGACCTCGGTGTCGAGCCTGATGATCGCGGGCAGGTCCTCCGCGGTCGCCGGACGGGTGGCGACATCCGGCAGTGGACCACCAGGGGTGAATCGGCCGCTGACCATCTCGGCACGGCCGATGGTCTTGAATCCGAGCTGCTCATAGAGGGGTTGGCCGTTCGGCGTCGAGTGGAGGGTGAGCGGAGTGGTGCCCGCGCCCTCGACGACGTATCGCATCAGGCGGCGGCCGAGGCCCTTGCGGGCGTGCCGCTCGGCGACGAGGACCATGCCGATCGCTCCGAGGCCCGGGCGCTCCTGTGGTCCGTATTCGGTCACTACACAGGCGGCGGTGAGGCCGTCACCGTCGGGGTCGTCGATGCCGTAACCGGTACCGGCCGAGAGCAGCAGCCCCCATTTGTGGTCCTCGCGTGGCCAGCCGCGATCCTGGGCAAGGTCGGCGCAGGCGGTGAGATCACGGAGGGTCAGCCGGCGGATGGGCAGAGCGGAGAGCGTAGGTGTCGACACTCGGCTCAGGCTGTCTGACGCATGACCTTGGCGTCCACCGGTTTGTGGGCAGAAGCACGTGGAATTTGGCCACGTCGCTTCTGGCCACGGCGGGTCAGGCCCCAGGGTTTGAGCACCGAGATGACGGTCATGAAGAGATAGGCACTCAGAGAGACGATGGGGCCGGCGATCAGACCGGTCGGATCGGTCAGTGGGGCACCCGCGGAAACGGTGGCAACCGTGTCGTTGATGCCCGGACGCAGCGCGAACGCTGACGCGGCGGTGGTGGCCAAGGTCAGCCAGAACTTCGTGTAGACCCAACGGTGCCTGGCGAGTCCCCAAGGAGTTCCGAGGGACAGCAGCAGACCGCTCAGCAGCGTGAGCAGCGCGAGCGGCAGCACCAGCCAGTCCGCGAAGATCTTCATGGAGCGGGCGGCGGCCTCGGTGACCGAGGCGGAATCCGTGGTGATGGCCGCGGAGGCAAGCGCGAGCAGGCCGAGCGTGAGCCCGAGCCAGCCTGCGGCGGCGATGACATGGACGACGAGGGTGGCCCGGCGAGCGGGGCGGCTTAGTTTCACGTGAAACACGGTGCCGCGAGCGGTGGCCGAAGGCGTCTGACAGCGGGAGTAACCGCGGGTACTAGCCTCGGCGTACATGGCACGCCTTCATCTCTTCGACCTGGACGGAACGCTGCTGCACGGCACGGCGGCTCCCGTGGAGATCTCTCGCCAGCTCGGCCTGGACGCGGAGATCGCTGCGCTGGAACGGGACTTCGTGGCGCAGCGGATCGACTCGCCCCAGTACGCGACCCGGGTGCACGCCCTCTGGGCGGACCTCACGGACGCGCAGGTCACCGCCGCCTTCGAGGGGGCGCCGTGGCTGGCGGGGATCCGGGAAACCTGGGCCGAGATCCGGGAGGGCGGCGACTACTGCGCGGTGATCTCGCTTTCGCCGTCGTTCTTCGTGGAGCGGCTGCTCGGCTGGGGCGCGCATGCCGCGCACGGGTCGTCTTTCCCCTCCGTGCCATTCACCGAGCCGGTGAATCCGACAGGCATTCTCAATGCCACGGCCAAGGTGAAGATCGCGAACCGGCTGTGTGAAGAGTTCGGGGTGGGGCGGTCCGATTGCATCGCTTATGGAGACTCGCTCTCGGACCTGGAGCTGTTCGCAGCAGTGCCTGTTTCGGTCGCTGTCAATGCGGATCATCGGCTCGTCGGGCTCGCCACCCACTCTTATGTCGGTCGCGATCTGCGTAAGGCGTATGAATTGGTGCGCGGCGCTCGGTAATTGGAGCAATTGGCGGCCGCCGGTCGTTGAATTCCCTGTGCGGGCCGGCGGGACTTGTGCGGCGGACGGCTGCCGGTATGGTCGAGTCCGGTTCGGGCCGGGTGCATCTCAGCGCACCCCTGGGGCGCGGGCGGAGGTCAACGCAGCCTAACGGGACGAAGAGATCGAAGACCTGAATTTTCCGTTACGCGGCCGACGTGCCGGCAAGGGATGGGACGCTGCGGTGAGGTCGCTGCGGGCAATGTCACATTTACTGCCTACTTGTCCGTAGGGTCCGGTAATCCGAGGTTCAATGTGGCCACATGGGCCGCCGAGGCAGAGCGGGGAAAGCAAGCGGCTTCCTCAGGGAAGTGCACGGACCGACTGAGAGATGTTCGAGGCGAGGCACAGAATGGACGCTCCGACCACCACGTCGGCGGGCGACGGTACTTCCGGCGACAGCGGCGGTGGAGGCGGCTGGTTCACCCCACGGAAGGCGCCCAAGCCGTCGGAGGGCGGCGAGCAGCCGACACGGCCCGAGGGCGGTGAGCCCGAGGCGACCGAGGGGCGCCGGGTGTCCGCCATACGTCCGGTGGGCAGGCCCGGGGTGCCCGACACGGAAGCCAGGCCCGCGCCCGGACCCGAGCGCGCGACCGCGCCCGAACAGGCCGACGCACCCGAGCAAGCTGACCCATCCGAGCGCACGACCGCACCCGAGACCGCGACCGCACCCAAGCAAGCTGACGCACCGGAGCGCGTAGCCGAGGAACGAATATCGGCAGCCCGAAACGCGGCAGCGGCAGCGGCGCCCGCTCCGGCCGCGCCGCGCGGCATATCTCAGGCCCCGGCACCTCACCCCGAGCCGCGCTCCGAGCGCATACCGGAGCCCCGGAGGCCCTCCTCCCCCTCGGGGTCCCCCGACGCGGTCCGCGTCCAGCGCACGATGGCCGAAATAGCCCCCATATCCGACAAAGTGACCTCGTACTTCTACGCGCTGCTCTTCACCCGGCACCCCGACCTGCGCCCCCTGTTCCCCGCCGCGATGGACACCCAGCGCGACCGGCTGCTCAAAGCGCTGCTGACCGCGGCCGAGCACATCGACCACCCCGACGTCCTCACCGCGTATCTGAAGAACCTCGGGCGCGGACACCGCAAGTACGGCACGCGGCCCGAGCACTACCCGGCCGTCGGTGAGTGTCTGATCGGCTCGCTCAGCCGGTACGCGAGCGCCGTCTGGGACGAGGAGACCGAGGCCGCCTGGGTCCGGACGTACACGACGATCTCCCAGATCATGATCGACGCGGCTGCCGCGGATGAACTGCGCGCCCCCGCCTGGTGGCTGGCGGAGGTGGTCTCGCACGACCTCAGGACGCCCGACATCGCTGTCGTCACCGTCCGGCCCGACCAGCCCTACCCCTTCCTGGCAGGCCAGTACACGAGCCTGGAGACGCCTTGGTGGCCGCGGATCTGGCGGCATTACTCGTTCGCGTCGGCTCCGCGCTCGGACGGCCTGCTCTCGTTCCATGTGAAGGCCGTCCCCGCGGGCTGGGTCTCCAACGCCCTGGTGCACCACGCGCGCCCCGGCGATGTCTTGCGGCTCGGCGCGCCCGCCGGTTCGATGACCGTCGACCACACCACCGACAGCGGCTTGCTCTGTCTGGGCGGGGGCACAGGCATCGCCCCCATCAAGGCGCTCGTCGAGGACGTCGCCGAGCACGGCGAACGGCGCCCGGTGGAGGTCTTCTACGGCGCCCGCAGCGACCACGACCTGTACGACATCGATACGATGCTGCGACTCCAGCAGACCCATCCCTGGCTCTCGGTCCGTCCGGTCGTCGACGGTCACGCCCACTTCCCGGACGCCGTGCGCGAGTACGGCCCCTGGAACGAGTACGACGCCTACCTCTCGGGCCCGCCCGGCATGATCCGCAGTGGGGTGGACGCGCTGCGGGACATCGGCATCCCAGCCGGGCGCATCCGCCATGACTCCGTGGAGGAACTCGTGGCCGCAGGCGACTAGGGCCCGTCTGACGGATCAGCCGCGTGCGTCTGATCCGGGCCGGGACGCGGCGCTAGGGATCGGGAGCTAGCCCAGATCGGGGGCGTGCATCGCGCGCACGCCCTCGATGTTGCCGTCCAGGTAGTGCCGCAGGGACAGCGGCACGAGATGGACCGAGGCGATCCCGACCCGGGTGAAGGGCACGTGGACGATCTCGTACTCGCCGCACGGCTCCTCCATCTCCGGGCCGTGGCGCAGCGAGGTGTCCATGGATTCCAGGCGGCAGACGAAGAAGTGCTGGACCTTGACGCCGGTCGCGCCACCGTCATCGCCGATGTGCTCGACGGTGTCCACGAAGCAGGGCACTACGTCGGAGATCTTGGCGCCGAGCTCCTCGTGCACCTCACGATGGAGCGCGTCGACGACGGTCGCGTCCTCCGGCTCCACGCCGCCACCAGGGGTGACCCAGTAGGGATCGACGCCGGGCTTGGTCCGCTTGATCAGGATCAGGTAGTCGCCGTCGAGCAGGACGGCGCGGGCGGTGCGCTTGACCACGGGTCGGACGGTCATGGGAGGAATGTGGCCCGGACTGTTCCACGTGAAACATCGTGAACCAGCCGGAGTCCTGCTCAAGCCCAGTCGACGGCAGCACGCAGCAGCCACTCGTGCGCCCGCGCGATGTGCGTCATCGCGAGCGTGCCGGTGCGTACGGCGAGGAAATACGTGCGCAGGGGCGGCACCGCCGGGTCCAGCAGGGCCACGACCTCGCCACTCTTCAGAGCGGGCGCACAGAGATAGCGCGGCAGTACGGCGAGCCCCGCCCCGGTGGAGACGCAGGCGAGCACCGCCCGTAAGTCCGGCACAATGACGGCTCCCGATGCGGCCGGACGGGTGTCGAAGACAGCGGCCCAGTAGCGGGCGACCAGCGGCAGCGACTCGTGCACCTCCACCACGGGCAGGTTCTCCAGCACCGACGCGCCCTTGCGGCGCAGCTTGCCGGGGCCGACGCGGGCCGCCAGGTGCGGGCTCGCGACCAGGACGTGCTCCTCGTCGCACAGCGGTGTCGCGGTGAGCAGGGCGCCGCGCGGCCTGACGGTGGTGATGGCCAGGTCGTGGTGACCGGCGGAGAGTCCTTCGAGGACCTCCTCCGCGTTCCCGAACGAGGCCCGCAGAGCGAAGCCCTGCCCGTCCTGCCCGGTCAGCGCGGTGAGAGCGGGTAACGCGCGGGCCGCGGTGAACTCCAAAGGCCCCGCGAGGTGGAGCGTACGGACCGAAGAGTCCTCTTCGAGTCCCGTCTCCGCGATCTCCACCAGGGCGTCCAGATGCGGCGCGGCTTTGTGTGCGAGCTCGTCCCCGATGGTCGTGGGGGTCACGCCGCGCGCCTGGCGCAGGAACAGGGGGCGGCCGAGCTGTCGCTCAAGGGTCCGTATCTGCGAGGTGACGGCGGGCTGGGACAGGCCGAGCAGGGCGGCGGCACGCGTGAAGGAACCGGCCCGGTGCACGGTCACGAACGTGCGCAGCAGGGCCAGATCCACGGCGATGCCCTCCCCTCCCGGCCCTTGGGCCGCGCCCAACTATAAATATGTCGATAGGTCTCTGTCGCTACTGTGATTGGACACTGACACAGAGTCAACTAGCCTTGTGCGCGCGGTTCTTAGCGCACGGGACCGGGACGGTCCGAGCCACGAGGGGGGAGGCTCGGACCGTTCGTTGTGCGTAGCCCGGTACTAGCCGGGAGCGCTCCGCGGGCACGCGGAGCGCTCAGCCCGCGGTCTCGTCCAGCGCGCGCAGCACGTCCGCGACCAGGTCATCGGCGTCCTCGGAACCGGCGGAGAGACGGATGAACCCCTCCGCGACGGCGTCCCCGCCCCAGCGGCCACGCCGCTCCGCGGTCGAACGCACGCCGCCGAAGCTCGTCGCGTCGTCGACCAGACGCAGCGCGTCCAGAAATCGATCGGCCCGCTCGCGCGAGGGCAGCGTGAAGGAGACCACGCACCCGAAGCGCCGCATCTGCTGCGAGGCGATTTTGTGCGAGGGGTCGTCGGGTAGTCCCGGGTAGCGGAGCCCGGTCACCTCGTCGCGGGCGCGCAGCGCCTCGGCCAGGGCCATGGCATTGGCGTTCTGGCGCTCGGCGCGCAGCTGAAGCGTGGCGAGCGAGCGATGCGCCAGCCAGGCCTCCATCGGACCCGGGATGGCCCCGACGATCTTGCGCCAGCGCCGTACAGAGGCGGTCAACTCCGTGTCCCGGCAGGCGACGTACCCAAGGAGGATGTCGCCGTGGCCGGTGAGCATCTTGGTGCCGCTGGCCACGGAGAAGTCCGCGCCCAGTTCGAGGGGGCGCTGGCCGAGCGGCGTGGCCAGGGTGTTGTCGACCGCCACGAGGGCTCCACGCGCGTGTGCCGCGTCGGCGAGACGCCGTACGTCGCACACGTCGAGGCCCGGGTTCGACGGCGTCTCGATCCACAGCAGCTTGGCGCCGTCCAGGACCTCGAGCTGGGCGTCGCCACCGGTCGGGGCGGTGCGCACCTCGATGCCGTACGCGGTCAGCTGCTCCCTGACGAGGGGCAGCGCCTGATAGCCGTCGTCCGGCAGGACCACCGCGTCACCGGCGCGCAGTTGCGAGAAGAGCACCGCCGATATGGCGGCCATCCCGGAGGCGAAGACCAGGGTCTCGACGCCCGGGCCGGCGGCCTCGTCGCCGCCCTGATCCGGCGTCTCGAGCTCACCGATGGCCTGTTCGAGAAGCGTCCAGGTCGGGTTGTCGTCCCGGCCGTAGGTGTACGGCCCGGTGGGGTCGCCCGGCAGGTGGAAGTGCGCGGCGAACACCGGCCCCGGGAGGGTGGGCTCGTACTTCACCGGCTCGGGAAGACCGGCCCGCACCGCTCTCGTGCCGTCACCCGTTCCGGTGCGCGCTCCCGCGCCGTCACCTGTGGCTGTCGCTGCGGAGTCCGTCATGCCGCCCGTCCTTCCCTTGCTTCGCGTACGGCGTCGAGCAGACCGTCGCTCGCCGCCTCCACCATTCTCAGGCACGTGTCGAACCCGTCGTCCTGCCCGTAGTACGGGTCAGGGACATCCAGCTCACCGAGTCCGGTGGCGACGGGATCGTACGAGCGCAGCAGCCGCATCCTGTCCGCGTCGGCCGGTGTGAGCGCGAGGCGGCGCAGCGTCCGGTGGTGGCCGGAGTCCAGGGTGATCACGAGGTCGATGGGACGGGAGAGGTCGATGGGACGGGATCAGTCCTTGTCGTCGGGCAGGACGACGTTCATCGCCCAGGACACGATCGAGATGATCAGGCCGCCCAGGACGGCGGTCCAGAACCCTTCGACGTGGAAGCTCACGTCGAGCTTGTCGGCCAGCCACGAGGTGAGCAGCAGCATCAGTGCGTTGACCGCGAGTGTGATCAGGCCGAGGGTCAGGATGAACAGGGGGAAGGTGAGCACCTTCACGACCGGCTTGACCAGGAAGTTCACCAGGCCGAAGAGCAGAGCGACGACGATCAGCGTGAGCGTCTTCTTGCCCGTGCTGTCACCGGTCAGCGTGATCTTGTCGAGGAGCCACACGGCGACGGCCAGGGCCGCCGCGTTGGCGATCGTCTTGACTACGAAATTCTTCATGTGTCTGATCGTTGCAGACGGACGGCCAGAGCGGTCGGCTCGCTAGCTGGGGCAAGGGGCGTACGAGGACGATGAAGGCATTCCGGCTGGATGAACTGGAGACGGAGCGCGCCGCGAACGACGGCGCGTATCTGCAGTTTCTGCGTGAGCGGAACATGTCGGTCGGGCTGTACGCGCTGGACGCCGGGGAGTCCGACCCGCAGCAGCCTCACCAGCAGGACGAGGTGTACATGATCGTCAGTGGTCGGGCGTCGATCACGGTCGGCATGGAGACCACCCAAGTAGCGCGCGGCAGCGTGGTGTACGTGCCGGCCGGGGTGGCCCACAAGTTCCATCACATCAGCGAGGACCTGCGGGTGCTCGTCGTCTTCTCGCCGCCGGAGGGCTGACCCTCCGCTGTCGGCAGCTCTTTGGAGAGCTGATCCTCTACGCCGCAGGGCTGACTTCTCGGGGCTGCGACCTCGGGGTTCTCTAGGGGGCGGATCAGGGGAGGACAAGGGATGCGAGGCCCCCGTCGGGCCCTTTGCCGCCCTAGCATCGAATGTAAGAAGCAGGACGGACGCAAAGAGAGGTATGGACGATGGCCGCGCAGGAGATCTTTTCGGGATTGCCGTGGTGGGTGAAGTGGATCGCGGTGCCAGTCATCGCCCTGGTCGTGTTCGGCGGCTTGATAGCGACCGTCGTCGGTTTCGTGGTCGGCCTGCTGTTCAAGGCACTGATTTTCGTCGCCTTGGTGGGTGGACTCATCTACGTCGTACGGAAGTTCATATCCGGCTCGACCTCTTCGCGCAGCGATTGGTGACTTCTCGCAACAGTTCGCTCGGGTGGGGGAAGTTTTCTGCTGCGGCGCCTTGGGCCGGCGGCCAGCGGTTAGAGTCCGAAAACCGACGCGGGGTGAGCCCCGCGTGCGGGCGCATCACGCTTCCACCCGTGTAGCCCCGGGCACGGGCGGGACCCCCACGCGTTTTCGGGAGTGAACCTTGGCCACGGTTGACGCCACACCCGCCGATATCTCGTCCAACGACCCCGCGTACGCGGCGACGTCGGCCGTGTCGACCTCAACTGCCACCGCGCCCACTCTCATTGGCTCGGTGCAGCGGGCGATGCGTCTGCTGGAAGCCGCTTCCGCGCACCAGGAGGGGGCGCCGGCCAAGCAGTTGGCCCGGGAGGCCGGGCTCGCACTGCCCACGGCGTATCACCTGCTGCGGACGCTGACGCACGAGGGCTACCTGAGCCGGGAGAAGGGCCTGTTCGTGCTCGGCGAGGCGGCCGAGCGGCTGAGTGCGAGCGGGGCACAGCAGAATCGTCGCGGCATGATCGGTGAGGCCCTGGAGCACTGGCGGGACGCGATCGGCGTGCCGGTGTACTTCGCCGTCTATCGCGAGGGCGAGATCGAGGTCGTTGCCGTCGCCGACACGCCGGGGAATCCGGCGGTGGAGGAATGGGCCGACTTCCGCGAGACCGGACACGCCCATGCGATCGGGCAATGTCTGCTCTCCCAACTCGACGACGAACAGCGGCAGGACCACCTCTCCCGCTATCCGGTGCAGTCGGTCACCCGCTACTCGGTCCGTGACGACCGCACTCTCATCCGCCGCCTCGACGCGATGGGCCGGATGCAGCCCGTGGTGGAGCGGCAGGAGTACGCATTGGGGACGGTTTGCGCGGCGATTCCGATCACTGTGGGTAACACGGCTGCCACGATGGCGATTTCCGTCCCGGTCTCTCAGGCGGACCGACTGCTCCCCGCCGCCGAGCGTTTGCAGGGCGAGATCGGAAGACTGTTAAGGACACTTGCTTTCTCTATCAGCATCTGAAAACTCACTCCTTGTGATCTGATGTGTACGTTAAGCAAGATGCCATGAGTGTCAGGGAGTTGGTTCCTGGCCAGTCGAGCTTTAGCGACGGGGTAGGCGGGCGATGCGCGAGTCGGTCCAGGCAGAGGTCATGATGAGCTTCCTCGTTTCCGAGGAGTTGTCGTTTCGCATCCCGGTGGAGCTGCGATATGAAACCGACGATCCCTACGCCGTCCGGCTGACCTTTCACCTCCCCGGAGACGCGCCGGTGACCTGGGCCTTCGGTCGCGAGCTGTTGGTCGACGGGGTGGGCGGGGCGTGCGGTGACGGGGACGTGCACATCGCCCCCACCGACCCGGAGCTGCTGGACGAGGTGCTCATCCGGCTCCAGGTCGCCACGGACCAGGCGCTGTTCCGGGTGGGGATTCCGCCGCTGCTCGCCTTCCTGGACCGTACGGACAAGCTGGTTCCGCTGGGGCAGGAGCGGGCGCTCGCCGACTTCGATACACACCTGGACGAGGCGCTGGACCGGATCCTCGCCGAGGAGCAGAGCGCGGGCTGACTCCGGAGGACAAGTGGCGCAGCCGTACGGCAGATTGCTGCATTTCGTGGCATCGGCCGCTCTGGCCTTGCGGCATCGGCCGGTCTGGCCTTGCGGCGGCGTCCCTTCCGCACGCCCTGGCCTTCCGGCGGCACCTCTTCCGTTCAGGCCTTGCGGCGGCGGCCCTTTCCGCCGCGGCTCTGCTTGGGGGCGGGAGTCGTGCGGGTGGCACCGTCTCCGTGCGCGTCGGTGGCGCCCGGGGGGTTCGTGCCTCCCGGGTGGTTCGCGCCCGCTGGCCGGGCTGTGGCGGCCGAACGGTCAGCCGAGACCACCAGGGCCGCGAGCGCTGTCGTCACCGGCACAGAGGCGACCAGGCCGATCGAGCCGACCAGCGTGCGCACGATCTCCTCGGCCACCAGCTCGCTGTTGGCCACGGTGCCCACGCTGCTCTGGGCGATGGAGAAGAGCAGCAGCAGGGGCAGCGCGGCGCCCGCGTAGGCAAGCACCAGGGTGTTGACGACCGAGGCGATGTGGTCGCGGCCGATGCGGATGGCGGCGCCGTACAGACCGCGCCACCCCATCGTGGGGTTGGCCTGGTGCAGTTCCCAGACCGCGGACGTCTGCGTCACCGTCACGTCGTCGAGCACGCCGAGGGAGCCGATGATGACGCCGGCGAGCAACAGGCCGCTCATGTCGATGGACGGGTACAGGCCGTGGATCAGGCCGGTGTTGTCGTCCGTGTTGCCGGTCAGCGAGGCCCAGCCGATGAAGAGCGAACCGAGCAGTCCGATGAGGAGCAGTGAGATCAGCGTGCCGAGGACCGCGACCGACGTACGCGCTGTGAGGCCGTGGCACAGGTAGAGCGCGATCAGCATGATGGCGCTGGCCCCGATCACCGCCACGACCAGCGGGTTCGAGCCCTGCAGGATCGCCGGCAGGATGAAGAACGTCAGGACCAGGAAGCTCAACGCCAGGGCGACCAGGGCCATGACGCCGCGCAGCCGTCCCACCACGACGACGGCGAGCGCGAAGATCCCGGCGAGCAGCGCCATGGGGAACTTGCGGTTCACGTCGGTGACCGCGTACTGCAGCGCCTCGGGGGCCGTGGGCTCGTAGGCGACCACCACCTGCTGGCCCTGGCGCAACTGCCGCGGTGAGTCCGGCTGGACGATCTCGGTGAAGGTGCGGCCCTTGTCCTTGCCGCTGGTCACCTCGATCGTCGCCTTCTTGCAGATGCCCTTCGCGCGGGACTCCGCGGACTGCCCTTCGGCGGTGGAGGTGTCACCGTTGGGCGGGGTCTGTGAGGCGTTCACGTCCTTGCAGGGGAGCTCCTGCACCTTCGTCACGTCGGCCGACTGGGTCTGGCGGTCGAAGCCGACTCCGGTGCGCTCATGGCCGGGCGCGCCGCCGGGCCAGAGCACCGCGAGGCCCACGACCACCGCCGTGGCGAAAGGAATCAGCACGGCGGCGATGACCTTGCGCAGATGCTTCGATACCGGCGCGGCAGGACCGTGGCTGTGGGAGTGCCCGTGCGGGTCCGGGGGACGGTTCGGGACGGGCGGCTGGGACGGCGGCTGTGTGGTGGTCACTGACCGATCATCGCAAGAACGGAGGGGGCCCTCTGTTCAGCGCGCCCGACATGACGCTAGCGTGGTGTCACCTTTGCAATCGCGGGAGCTCGGAGCACCGGGCTGAGAGGGCGCTGAACTCCGTACGAAGCGGCACAAAAAGTGCACGAGCCGTACGGAATCCGCTGCGTCGACCGCCGAACCTGTTACCGGGTAATGCCGGCGTAGGGAGTAGGTCTCATGACCACATCGGACGCACGCACGCCTGCCTCCAGCAGCGACGAGAACACCGTCGAGGCGGAGGCCGGGAAGTCCATCGGCTGGCACAAGGCGTACGTCGAGGGCTCGCGCCCCGACCTGCGGGTGCCGGTCCGCCAGGTGCACCTCACCAACGGCAAGGCCGTGACCCTGTACGACACTTCGGGGCCGTACACCGACGAGTCCATCGACACCGACGTCCGCAGGGGCCTCGCGCCGCTGCGCGAGAACTGGATCATCGCCCGCGGCGACACCGAGGAGTACGTGGGCCGCCCGCCCCGCCCCGAGGACGACGGGATCAAGCACACCTCGCCGCGCGGAGGCCTGAAGAACCTCGACGCGGTCTTCCCCGGCCGTCCGCGCCAGCCGCGCCGGGGCCGCGGGGGCCAGGCGGTGTCACAGCTCGCGTACGCCCGCCGTGGCGAGATCACGCCCGAGATGGAGTTCATCGGGATCCGCGAGAACCTCGACCCCGAGGTCGTGCGCGCCGAGGTCGCCGCGGGCCGGGCGGTGATCCCCGCCAACGTCAACCACCCGGAGATCGAGCCGATGATCATCGGCAAGAAGTTCCTGGTGAAGGTCAACGCCAACATCGGCAACTCCGCGGTCACCTCCTCCATCGAGGAGGAGGTGGACAAGATGACCTGGGCGACCAAGTGGGGCGCCGACACGGTCATGGACCTGTCCACCGGGCGCAACATCCACACCACCCGCGAGTGGGTCCTGCGCAACTCCCCCGTCCCCATCGGGACCGTGCCGCTCTACCAGGCCCTGGAGAAGGTCGATGGCCAGGCCGAGGCGCTGACCTGGGAGATCTACAAGGACACGGTCATCGAGCAGGCCGAACAGGGCGTGGACTACATGACGGTGCACGCGGGCGTGCGCCTTCCGTACGTCCCGCTGACCGCCAACCGCAAGACCGGCATCGTCTCGCGCGGTGGCTCGATCATGGCGGCCTGGTGTCTCGCGCACCACAAGGAGAGCTTCCTCTACGAGAACTTCGAGGAGCTCTGCGAGATCCTCGCCTCGTACGACGTGACGTACTCGCTCGGCGACGGTCTGCGCCCCGGTTCGATCGCGGACGCCAACGACGAGGCGCAGTTCGCCGAGCTGCGCACCCTCGGGGAACTCAACACGATCGCCAAGCGTCATAACGTACAGACCATGATCGAGGGCCCGGGTCACGTCCCGATGCACAAGATCAAGGAGAACATCGACCTTCAGCAGGAGATCTGCGAGGAGGCGCCGTTCTACACCCTCGGCCCGCTGACCACCGACATCGCGCCCGCGTACGACCACATCACCTCCGGCATCGGCGCCGCGATGATCGGCTGGTGGGGCACGGCGATGCTCTGCTACGTCACGCCCAAGGAGCACCTGGGCCTGCCCAACCGTGATGACGTGAAGACCGGAGTCATCACGTACAAGATCGCGGCGCACGCGGCGGACCTCGCCAAGGGGCACCCGGGCGCCCAGGACTGGGACGACGCGCTCTCGGACGCACGCTTCGAGTTCCGCTGGGAGGACCAGTTCAACCTGGCCCTGGACCCCGTCACGGCACGGGAGTTCCACGACGAGACGCTGCCGGCGGAGCCCGCGAAGACAGCACACTTCTGCTCGATGTGCGGGCCGAAGTTCTGCAGCATGAAGATCTCGCACGACATCCGGCGTGAACACGGCGGTACGCGGGGCGAGATCGAGGCGGGCATGGAGCAGAAGTCCAAGGAGTTCGCGGCAGCCGGAAACCGCGTGTACCTGCCCATCGCCGACTGACCGATACCGGCACGCGCCGTGCTTCGGGCGGGCAGCACGCCCGCCCGAAGCAGCGTCGCGTACTACTCCGGCTTGTGGTCGGGACCGCCGAAGTCCGGGCTCGAGAAGTCCGGGCTCGAGAAACTCGGGCGCGGTCCCGCCGCCGGGCCGCCCTCCGGGCTGCTGAACCCCGGCCTGTTGTAGCCGAGTTGCGGCATGCGGTTGCCTGGGCCCGGCGACGGTGTACGAGCGGCGTGCGCCGTCCCCGGGTCCGCGAGCGCCTCCCGCAGGAACGGCAGGATGCCGCGCTCCATGAGTGCCTCGCTCCAGGCTTCCCTGGCGCGAACCACCTCCTCGTTCCGTTCTCCGTACGGACCGGCCTGGAGCGACGTGGCGCCGTTGCGCAGGGCGGTCAGGAGCAGGCCGATCGCGGCGATCAGGATGGCCCCTGCGGTGAGCGCGCCGAACAGCCACCCTGCCGTGAGCAGGGTTTCCGCGAAGGCGGGCTCGGGGTTGAGCATCTTCAGGATGTAGCCCACGAGCAGGAAGATCGCGGCGGCCGCCCCGGCGAGAACCGGTGCGAGCACCGCGACGACGGCGATGGCCCCCGCCCCTGAAGCCTGGGTGGTGACCTCCCCCATCGTGGTGGCGAGACCGATGCCGCCGGAGCCGGCTTCCGCCGGACCCTCGGTGCTCCGCTCCCGGATGGATGGTGCGGCAGATCCGCTTTCGCGCAGTTCTTCGCGGACCTTCACATAGTGCGTGTATTCGGTCGTGGCGGCGGCAGTGATCAGCGCAGTGGCGTTCAGGGCCATGGTGCGCAGCTGCTCGGGATTGAGCCGCTCGCCCACCGCGGCGAGATCAGGACGAGTCGGTGCCGTGCGCAGCGCCTCATCGAGGATCCGCTCGTACTCGGGGCGGTCCTCATTGAGCAGGTGTGGAGCGCTGTTCATGTGCATCCCCCGATGCTCCGTAGGGCTTGGGGCTCGCATGGGTGCGAGCCGTCGGGCAGAAACGGAGGGGAGCCTGCTACGGATAAGCCGATGGTAGAGCCGTGAAGGCACGCGGTGACAGGGGGTTTCCAGAAATAGACCCCCTGGCCAGCGTGATCCTGTATTGGTGCGCCTGCCCCGCGAACGCTCAGTTATCCAAGGGAAGTTGGCAGACCAGCAGCTTTCCGGCCATGGTCACGCCGCCGTCCATGGCGATGGCCAGGCCGCCTGCGTAGATGTGCGGGCCCTCGATGACGGGACCGCCGCCGTCCGAGTCGTCCTCGGAGCCGACATCGCCGAGCAGATACGGGATGGGGCTGTGGCCATGCACGACGCGATGGCCGCCGTACATGTCGAGGAGTTCGCGTACGGCCTGGGGGCCCGACTCGTCGCGGAAGGCGAAACGCTTGGTGAACTTCCGGAAGAGGTCCCAGCACTCGTCGGCGTCATTGCGCGTGAGGGTCTCGCGGACCGTGTCGTTCACGGCTTCGATCGAGTCGCCGTAATCCAGATAGGCGGTCGTGTCGGAGTGCATCAGGAGATGCCCGTCCTCCGCCTCGATCGCGTCGAGACGGGCCATCCACTGCAGATGGTGGTCCTCCAGGCGCTCCATGTCGGTCTTCTGGCCGCCGTTCAGGAGCCAGGCGGCCTGGAAGGTGGCCGTACCGGCTCCCGAGTTGACCGGGGTGTCGCCGAACCGCTTCGCGCCGAGCAGGAGCAGCTCGTGGTTGCCCATCAGCGCCTTGCAGTAGCCGCCCGCGGCCGCCGCCTGGGCGGACAGGCGCATCACGAGGTCGATGACGCCGATGCCGTCCGGGCCGCGGTCGGTGAAGTCGCCGAGGAACCACAGGCGCGCGTTGCCCGCGGACCAGTCGCCTTCGGCGTCGATGAGGCCCTGCTCCTGGAGGGCCGCGAGCAGCTCGTCCAGATAGCCGTGCACATCACCCACCACGTACAGCGGACCGTGTTCGTCGGTCGCCGGCGCCTGTGGAGGCTCGGGCATGGCCTGCACCTCCACTTGCACGGTGTCGCCGCGGTTGATGACGGGCAGGTCGCGCTGAGTGGGGGTATAGCCGTCGTCCAGCGTCCCGGGGGCCTGCCCGGGGGCGCCCGGAACCGCTGCGCCCGCCGGGTCCCCCTGGACCGGACCGGTCTCATGGACGTACGCCGGAACGCGGAAGTCGCGCAACGTCGCCGTCCGCACATCGGGTCCCTGACCGGCCCCCTGAGTCATCGACCCCTCCACCACCATTGCGCCGCATCTGCACCGAGATCGGACTGCCTGGTCGCAGCGGCCCTCGGTGTCGTCCGCCCATCATAGGAATGCGGCTCGCACTGTGTGGTGCACCAGGGGTGGTGAATCAGTGCTGAACCCCAGTTCACCGAGGTTTTCTCCCGAATTGGGTAGGGGTTTCCCCCCAGGTCACGACCGGGACGTGTCCGGTAGTGCTGGTCGAAGGCCGGTGGGCAACCGGTTGGCAGCCGGTTGACGACCTGTTGACGGGGTTCTCCCCGGGGGGCGGGCCGCTCAACCGGGTTCGGGTGAGCGGGGTGGGCTGACCGTCGTACGCGGTGGACGTCGCTCGGACGAGGTGCGCACGATCAGCTCCGTCGGTATCACCTGCTCGACCGGCCGGCCAGAATCCAGGCCTTCGATGGCGTCGATGAGCAGCTGGACGACGGCCGTGCCGATGCGCCGCGGTTTGAGCGAGAGGGTGGTGATGGGCGGTTCGGTGGTGGCGTAGACCGTGGACTCGCTGCAGCACACCAGCAGCAGGTCGTCCGGGACGCGCAGTCCGTACCGGCGGGCGGCCGCGAGGAGATCGGTGCCGTTCGGGTCGAAGAGGCCGTAGACGGCGTCGGGCCGGTCGGGCCGGGCGAGCAGCCGGTCGGCCGCGACCGCGCCGGCACACGGGTCGTGGGCCGGGTAGGACTCGTAGACCGGGTCCTGGCCGACGCGCTCGCACCAGCGCAGATAGGCGGTGGTGGACAGATGGGTGTACGTGTCCGTGGTGGTCCCGGTGAGCAGCCCGATGCGGCGGGCTCCGGCCGCCGCGAGGTGGTCGAGGATCTCGAGAACCGCCGCCTCGTGGTCGTTGTCGACCCAGGCGGTGACCGGGAGGGACCCGGCAGGACGGCCGTCGGACACGACGGGTAGTCCCTGGCGCACCAGTTCGCTGACGACGGGGTCGTGGTCGGACGGATCGACGACGACGGTGCCGTCGAGCGCGACGTTCGACCACACGTCGACCGGGCTGCGCCGGGAGGTGGCGGGCAGGATGACAAGGGCGTAGCCGCGGGCCAGCGCGGCCGAGGTCGCGGCTCTGGCCATCTCCGCGAAGTACGCGAATTCGGTGAAAGTGAAAGGTTCATCCCCGTAGGTCGTCACGGTCAGGCCGATGAGGCCCGACTTGCCGGTACGGAGCGTTCGGGCCGCCGCGGAAGGGCGATAGCCCAGCCGTTCGGCGACCTCGCGGACATGGCGTCGGGTGGCGTCCGGGAGCCGGCCCTTGCCGTTAAGAGCATCGGAGACAGTCGTGATGGAGACACCGGCTGCGGCGGCGACGTCTCTGATGCCCGCTCGGCTCTGCCGGTTGCCCCGGCGGGCGGTCTCCGCTCGGCTCACCTGGTGGTTCCCTGCTGCTGTCATGGCGAGCCGATAGTAGGGCTCATGGGGGTGGGTAGTGCGGACGCATATTCACTCGTTGACAGGCACGTTTCTGCATGGTCGAAGTAGGGCAACGGCCTTGGATTGTAGGGGAGTTGGCGTCTCTTGAGGTGGACGCTCCCTTGATGCCGCGCACGGGCCTGCTGAATGAGCGATGTCTCGAAGAGGTCTCAACTCACCTTCACGGGTGATGCGCGCCACGGAGTGAGCCACGGGCGCGCGCTGGAGAAGGGAGCGCTCCCCCCTCGTTGTGCGCCCGGCGGAGCGGATACCGCTGACCCATTCGCAGCAGAGCTGAATCCTCATAAGGTGAGGAGCATTGAAGTCAGGGTGTTCAGGTGTTCAAGAGGAGGACTGCGGTGAGCGAGACGAGCCCGAGGCTGCGTGCCGAGCTGGAGGGTATCCCCACCTACAAGCCGGGGCGCAGCATCTCATCAGCGGCTGCCGCCGCGGCCGATGGTCCGGTGGCCTACAAGCTGTCCTCGAACGAGAACCCCTACCCGCCCCTGCCGGGTGTCATGGAGAGCGTGCTCGCCGCCGCGGGTGCGTTCAACCGCTACCCCGACATGGCGTGCACGAACCTGATGAGCGAACTCGCCGAGCGCTTCGGGGTGCCGGTGTCCCACGTGGCGACGGGCACCGGTTCCGTCGGCGTCGCGCAGCAGCTGGTCCAGGCCACGTCGGGTCCGGGCGACGAGGTCATCTACGCCTGGCGGTCCTTCGAGGCGTACCCGATCATCACGCAGGTGAGCGGGGCCACGTCGGTGAAGGTGCCGCTGACGCCGGGGGACGTCCACGACCTGGACGCGATGGCCGCCGCCATCACCGACCGGACGCGGCTGATCTTCGTCTGCAACCCGAACAACCCGACCGGCACCGTGGTGCGCAGGGCCGAGCTGGAACGGTTCCTCGACCGGGTGCCGAGCGATGTCCTTGTGGTGCTCGACGAGGCCTACCGCGAGTTCATCCGGGACCCCGAGGTGCCGGACGGCGTGGAGATCTACCGTGACCGTCCGAATGTCGCCGTACTGCGCACGTTCTCCAAGGCGTACGGCCTCGCGGGCCTGCGCGTCGGCTTCGCGGTCGCCCATGAGCCGGTGGCCGCAGCCCTGCGCAAGACGGCGGTGCCCTTCGGGGTGAGCCAGCTCGCGCAGGACGCGGCGGTGGCCTCGCTCCGGGCCGAGGACGAGCTGATGGGCCGCGTCGGCTCGTTGGTCTGCGAGCGAACGCGGGTGGTCGAGGCGCTGCGGGGGCAGGGCTGGACGGTGCCCGAGACGCAGGCGAACTTCGTGTGGCTGCGGCTCGGGGAGCGTACGACCGACTTCGCGGCGGCGTGCGAGAAGGCCGGCGTGGTCGTGCGTCCGTTCGCGGGCGAGGGGATGCGGGCCACGATCGGGGAGACCGAGGCCAACGACATCTTCCTGCAGGCCGCGGAGGCGTTCCGCAAGGAGCTGTAGCCGCCGGCTGTTGCGGATGAGGAGGCCTTGGGACGTTCGCCCCCCGGGGCCTCCTCCCTTTTCCCCCGAGTAAGGGGACCCCCCTCCTCGGTCCGACAAGCAGTAGGTCATAATTGCTTGTGAATGTGAACGCGTTCACAAGCGCGTCCCGGTTCCTCCGAAGATCGGAGGGATTAAAGGGGCGAACCGCCGCTGTGATCACGGCCGTAAGGAGAAGTCGACGTGGATCTGGCTCTGGCGCCGGAGACCCTGGCGCGATGGCAGTTCGGCATCACCACCGTCTACCACTTCCTGTTCGTTCCACTGACGATCTCCCTGGCAGCCCTCACGGCGATCCTGGAGACGGCCTGGGTGCGCACGGGCAAGGAGCACTACCTCAGGGCGACCAAGTTCTGGGGAAAGCTGTTCCTGATCAACATCGCGATGGGCGTCGTCACCGGCATCGTCCAGGAGTTCCAGTTCGGCATGAACTGGTCCGACTACTCGCGCTTCGTCGGTGACGTCTTCGGGGCGCCGCTCGCCTTCGAGGCCCTCATCGCGTTCTTCTTCGAGTCGACCTTCATCGGCCTGTGGATCTTCGGCTGGGACAAGCTCCCGAAGAAGCTGCACTGCGCCACGATCTGGATCGTCTCCGTCGGGACCATCCTGTCCGCGTACTTCATCATCGCCGCCAACGCCTTCATGCAGCACCCGGTCGGCTACAAGATCGCGGAGCGGGACGGCACCAAGCGCGCGGAGCTCACGGACTTCTCGAAGGTGCTCTTCCAGGAGACGGCGCTGGTCAACTTCTTCCACGTCATATCGGCGGCCATCCTGGTCGGCGGCGCCTTCATGACCGGCATCGCGATCTTCCACCTGCGCAAGAAGAAGCACATCCGCACCATGCGGATGTCGATGCGGCTCGGCCTGGTCACCGCGTTCGTCGGCACCCTGCTCACCGTGGTCAGCGCCGACACCCTCGGCAAGGTCATGTACGAGCAGCAGCCGATGAAGATGTCGGCCGCCGAGGCCCTGTGGGAGACGGAGAAGCCGGCGCCGTTCTCGCTCTTCGCGTACGGCGATGTGTCCGAGGGGCACAACAAGGTCGCCATCGAGGTGCCCGGGGTGCTGTCCTTCCTCGCCAAGAACAACTTCAGCGCCGAGATACCCGGCATCAACGACCTCAACAGGGAGGCGCAGGAGAAGTACGGGCCGGGCGACTACCGGCCCAACATCCCCACCGCCTACTGGTCCTACCGCTGGATGATCGGCTTCGGCGGGGTCTCGATGGTCCTGTGCACCGCCGGCCTCTGGCTCACGCGGAAGAAGTTCTGGCTCGCTCCGGAGCACCGCACGGGCGCGGACGACGTGCCGAAGCTGATGCTCACCAAGAACAAGGAGCTGACGCCGAAGCTGGGCAACTGGTGGTGGCGGCTGTCCCAGTGGACGCTGATCTTCCCCCTCATAGGTACCGCCTGGGGCTGGATCTTCACAGAGACCGGGCGCCAGCCCTGGGTGGTCTACGGGGTCCTGAAGACCAGGGACGGGGTCTCGCCGGGGGTTTCGCAGGGCGAGGTGATCACCTCGCTGGTCGTGTTCACCGCGATCTACGCGATCCTCGCAGTGATCGAGGTGAAGCTGCTGCTCAAGTACATCAAGGCGGGCCCGCCCGAGCTCACCGAGGCCGACCTCAACCCGCCCACCAAGATCGGCGGTGCCGGCTCCGGCTCGGGTTCCGATGACGACACCGACGCCGACGCCGACCGGCCCATGGCCTTCTCGTACTGAGGGAGTTGATCGACATGGAACTTCACGACGTCTGGTTCGTGCTGATCGCAGTCCTGTGGATCGGCTACTTCTTCCTGGAGGGCTTCGACTTCGGGATCGGCATCCTCACCAAGCTCCTCGCCCGTGACCGGACCGAGAAGCGTGTGCTCATCAACACCATCGGTCCTGTCTGGGACGGCAACGAGGTGTGGCTGCTCACGGCGGGCGGCGCGACCTTCGCCGCCTTCCCCGAGTGGTACGCGACGCTGTTCTCAGGCTTCTATCTGCCGCTGTTGATCATCCTGCTCTGCCTGATCGTGCGCGGTGTCGCCTTCGAGTACCGGGCGAAGCGGCCCGAGGAGAAGTGGCAGCGCAACTGGGAGCAGGCCATCTTCTGGACCTCGCTGATCCCGGCGGTGATGTGGGGCGTGGCCTTCGCCAACATCACGCGCGGCGTGAAGATCGACGCCCACAAGGAGTACGTGGGCGGCTTCTGGGACCTGCTGAACCCGTACGCGATCCTGGGCGGCCTGGTCACCCTGACGCTGTTCACGTTCCACGGCGCGGTCTTCGCCTCGCTGAAGACGGTGGGGGACATCCGGGTGCGGGCGCGGAAGCTGGCGCTCGGGCTCGGCCTGGTGACCGCTGTCCTGGCGCTCGGGTTCCTGCTCTGGACGCAGGCGGACAAGGGCGACGGCAAGAGCCTGGTCGCGATGGTCGTGGCCGTGGTGGCGCTGGTCGGTGCCGTGGTGGCGATCAAGATGGGGCGCGAGGGCTGGTCGTTCGCGCTGTCGGGCATCACGATCGCGGCCGCCTTCGCGATGCTCTTCCTGACGCTCTTCCCGAACGTCATGCCGTCGTCGCTGAACGACGAGTGGAACCTCACGGTCACCAACGCCTCGTCGAGCCCTTACACCTTGAAGATCATGACCTGGTGCGCGGGCATCGCGACGCCGATCGTGCTGCTCTACCAGTCGTGGACCTACTGGGTGTTCCGCAAGCGGATCGGCACACAGCACATCGCTGATTCCGCACACTGAGTTCTCCTTCGCGGGCGCCTGAGTCCGCACGTTCCTCGGCAGTCTTCATCCGGTCCCTCGGAGAGTGTGTTTCACGTGAAACCAATCGACCCGCGTCTGCTCCGGTACGCCCGCGCCACCCGGTTCTTCCTTGCCGCGGTGGTGGTCCTCGGTATCGCCGGGGCGGGCCTGGTCGTCGCCCAGGCGATGCTCATCGCCGAGATCGTGGTCGGCGCCTTCCAGAAGGGGCTGGCCCTCGGTGACCTGGTGACGCCGCTCGTCCTGCTCGTGGTTGTCGCGACGGGGCGGGCGCTTGTCGCCTGGCTGACCGAGCTCGCCGCCCATCGGGCGAGCGCCGCGGTGAAGTCGGAGCTGCGGGGGCGGCTCCTCGACCGGGCGGGGCAGTTGGGCCCCGGCTGGCAGATGGGGTATCCCCTGCTCGAGCGAAGCCGAGAGCTTGGGGAAGGGCAGCGGACGGGTTCGCTGGTGTCGCTCGCCACGCGGGGAGTGGACGCACTCGACGACTACTTCTCGCGCTATCTGCCGCAGTTGGGGCTCGCGGTGGTGGTTCCGGTGGCGGTGCTCGCGCGGATCGTCACCGAGGACTGGGTGTCGGCGGCGATCATCGTCGTGACGCTGCCACTGATCCCGATCTTCATGATCTTGATCGGCATGGCCACCCAGAACCGGATGGACCGTCAGTGGCGGCTCCTCTCCCGTCTGTCGGGCCACTTCCTGGACGTGGTGGCGGGGCTGCCGACCCTGAAGGTGTTCGGGCGCGCGAAGGCACAGGCCGAGTCGATCCGGCAGATCACGGGCGAGTACCGGCAGGCGACGATGCGTACGTTGCGCATCGCCTTCCTGTCGTCGTTCGCGCTCGAACTCCTCGCGACACTGTCGGTGGCGCTGGTCGCGGTGACGATCGGGATGCGGCTCGTCCACGGTGACATGGATCTGTACGTGGGTCTGGTGATCCTCATCCTCGCGCCCGAGGCCTATCTGCCGCTGCGCCAGGTCGGAGCGCAGTACCACGCTGCGGCGGAGGGGCTCTCCGCCGCCGAGGAGATCTTCGAGGTCCTGGAGGCTCCGGTACGGCAGACCGGGGAGGGCGCGGCGCCTTCGGGGACGTTGAGCGTGGAGGGCGTGACGGTCCGGTATCCGGGGCGGGCTTCGGACGCGGTGTCCGGGGTGTCGTTCGCGGTGGAGCCCGGCGAGACCGTGGCTCTGGTCGGACCCAGCGGGGTGGGCAAGTCGACGCTGCTCGACGTGATCCTCGGGTTCGTAGAGCCTGCCGAGGGGCGTGTGTGTGTCGGGGGCGTCAACCTGGCCGAGGTCGCGCCGGAGCTGTGGCGGGAGCGGATCGCCTGGGTTCCGCAGCGGCCGCACTTGTACGCCGGGACCATCGCGGAGAACGTACGCCTGGCGCGGCCGGAGGCGGACGACGCTTCCGTGCGCGGCGCGTTGGAGGCGGCGGGTGCCTGGGAGTTCGTGTCCGCGCTGCCGGGTGGTGTCCAGACGCGGCTGGGGGAGGACGGTTCGGGTCTTTCCGCCGGGCAGCGGCAGCGGCTCGCTCTTGCGCGGGCGTTCCTGGCCGACCGTCCGGTGGTGCTGCTGGACGAGCCGACGGCCGCTCTGGACGGGGAGACCGAGGCCGGGGTCGTCGAGGCGGTGCGGCGGCTGGCCGTGGGGCGGACCGTGCTGCTCGTCGTGCACCGGCCGGCGTTGCTGGCGGTGGCGGACCGGGTGATACGGCTCGGGGCTTCTGGTGCTTCTGACGCCCCTGTCGTTTCCGACGCTTCTGATGCTTCTGGCGCCTCTGCCGCCTCCGGTGACGTGGCCCGGCGGTCCGGGGCGAACGAGTGGGACGGGTTGAACGGCTCGGCGCTCTCGCGGGCTGCCGTGGATGACGCTTCCCTGGGCCAACCGCAGGCGTCGGCCGCCCCGGTGGACGCGTGGGAGAGCCCTCGGCCCACGGGCGAGGTCCTTGCCCGGGTGCGGAGTGCCGCACAGGCGCGCAAGGGCAAGCTCGCGCTCGCCCTGCTCCTCGGAGCCCTCGCGATCGGCAGCTCCGTAGGGCTGATGGCCACTTCCGGGTGGCTCATCAGCCGGGCGTCGGAGGAGCCGCCGGTGATGTACCTGATGATCGCCGTGACGGCGACCCGCGCCTTCGGCATGGGCCGTGCCGTCTTCCGCTACGCGGAGCGCCTCGTCTCGCACGACGCCGTCCTGCGCATGCTGGCCGACACCCGCGTGGCCGTCTACCGGCGCCTGGAGCGCCTCGCCCCGGCCGGGCTCAGGAAGACCCGGCGCGGCGACCTGCTCTCCCGCCTGGTCGCCGACGTGGACGCCCTGCAGGACTACTGGCTGCGCTGGCTCCTGCCCGCGTCGGCCGCCGCTGCCGTGGGCGCCGGAGCCGTCGGCTTCACCGCCTGGCTGCTGCCCGAGGCCGGCGCGGTACTCGCCGTCGGCCTGCTCCTCGCCGGAGTGGGCGTACCGCTGCTCTCCGGAGCTGTCGCCCGCCGAGCCGAACGCAAGCTCGCCCCCGCGCGCGGGATGCTGGCCACCCGCGTGGCCGATCTGCTCACCGGCACCGCCGAGTTGACGGTCGCGGGCGCGCTGACCCGGCGTACGGCCAAGGCGAAAGAAGCCGATGCCGAGCTGACCCGGATCGCGTCACGGACCGCCACGGCCACCGCGCTCGGCGACGGGCTCGGTGCGCTCGCCACCGGTCTCACCGTGGCCGCCGCCGCCCTCGTCGGCGTACAGGCGCTGCATGACGGCCGGCTCAGCGGCGTCGCGCTCGCCGTCGTCATCCTCACCCCGCTCGCCGCCTTCGAGGCGGTCCTGGGTCTGCCGCTCGCCGTGCAGTACCGCCAGCGCGTCAGGAAGAGCGCTGAGCGTGTCTACGAGGTCCTCGACGCCCCCGAACCCGTATCCGAGCCCGCCGTGCCCGCACAGCGCCCGCAGACGCCCTTCCCGCTCCGTGTCCAGGGGCTGCACGCCCGGTACGAGGGGCAGGACCGGGACGCGCTCGCGGGCGTCGGCCTGACCCTGGAGCGGGGACGGCGCATCGCGGTGGTCGGTCCCTCGGGTTCCGGCAAGACGACGCTCGCCCAGGTGCTGCTGCGCTTCATGGGCGCGAGCGAGGGGACGTACAGCCTCGGCGGCACGGACGCGTCCGCCCTCGACGGCGACACCGTGCGCGAGATCGTCGGGCTCTGCGCGCAGGACGCGCACATCTTCGACAGCTCCGTACGCGAGAACCTGCTCATCGCGCGGAAGGCTGCCACTGACGACGAACTGCGCGGCGCCCTCGAGCGGGCCCGGCTGCGGGAGTGGACCGACTCGCTCCCCGACGGGCTCGACACCCTGGTCGGCGAGCACGGGGCCCGTCTCTCCGGAGGCCAGCGACAGCGCATCGCCCTGGCCCGGGCGCTGCTCGCCGACTTCCCCGTCCTCGTCCTCGACGAGCCGGCCGAACATCTCGACCTGCCGACCGCCGACGCCCTCACCGAAGACCTCCTCGCCGCCACCGAGGGCCGTACGACGCTGCTCATCACGCACCGGCTCGCAGGGCTCGACGCGGTGGACGAGGTGATCGTCCTGGACGCGGGTCAGGTGGTGCAGCGCGGTGCGTACGCGGACCTCGTACGGGCGGACGGGCCGCTGCGGCGCATGCTGGAACGGGAGAGGGCGGCTGACCTGCTGGTGACGGCCGCCGGGTAGGAGTGCGGGCCTGCTCTCCGCTGGCGTGCTCCCCGTGGGTGCCCTCCCCGCGGACCCCTCCCCGCGGACCCGTCTCCGCGGGGCCTGCTTCCGGCAGGGAGGTGCGCGCGCCCTGCCCAGAGCAAAGCTCGACTTTCCTCACCAAATAGGACTAACTACGCTCAAAGGCATGTCAGCCCCCTCGGACTCCGCCGCCTCTCCGCAACCCGACGGCTCATCGGACCCGATAGAGGTTGCGAAGAAGGCGACCCGCAGCCTTCAGGGGCTCTCCCCCGAGCTCACCTCGCGCGTGCCGCAGCTCCTTGAGGCGATGCGCTCCGTCGGCGCCGGTCTCGAACTGCACACCACGTTGAACCGCATCTGCGAGACGGCGGCCGAACTCGCGGACGCCCACTACGCGGCGATCGGCGTCGTCTCCGAAGACGGCAAGGGGCTCTCCGACTTCGTCCACGTCGGTATGGGCGAGGAGGTGGCCGAGCGGATCGGACGGCTGCCCGACGGGCACAAGGGGCTGCTCGGCGCCCTCATCCACCAGCCGGAGACCCTGCGCCTCGCGGACCTCTCCGCCGACCCGCGCTCGTGCGGCTTCCCGGCCCACCATCCGCCGATGCGGTCCTTCCTCGGCGTCCCCATCCGCGTGCAGGGCGAGATCTTCGGCAACCTCTATCTGACCGAGAAGCGCAGCGGCGCCGACTTCAACGAGTACGACGTGCACATGGTCCGCGTGCTCGCGACGGAGGCAGGCATCGCCATCGGCAACGCCCGCCTTTACGAAGCCGCCACGCAGCGCGAGCGCTGGATCGACGGCTCCGTGGCGGTCACCACGGCGCTGCTCTCCGGCAGCGACGCGGAGGAGGCGCTCTCCGTCGTCGCCGAGCAGGCGCGCCACCTCGCCGACTCGGCCGCCGGGATCGTGCTGCTGCCCGACGACGAGGGCGGCATGGAGATCGTCGCCGTCTCCTCCGACGAACCCTCCGGGGCGCTCGGCATGGCCGTCCCACCGGAGAGCCGGATCATCACCGATCTGCTCGCCGGTGAGTCCGTGTTCCTGGACGACGCGGCCACGGACCCACGCGTCATGACCGACCTCGCCCGCGGCTACGGCCCCGTCATGATGCTGCCGCTGCAGAGCGACGGCCGCGTCATGGGGACGCTCGTCACACCACGCGTGCGTGGCGCACGGCCGTTCAGCGAGATCGAGCGGACCCTCGCCACCCAGTTCGCCTCGCAGGCCGCGCTCGCGCTGATGATGGCCGAGGCGCAGCGCGACCGTGAACGCCTCGCGGTGTACGAGGACCGCGACCGGATCGCCAGGGACCTGCACGACCTCGTGATCCAGCGCCTGTTCGCCACCGGGATGATGCTGGAGAGCGCCCAGCGCAGGTCCGTCGTGCCCGAGGTGCAGACGGGCGTGGGCAAGGCCGTCGACGAGCTGGACGTGACGATCCAGGAGATCCGGACGGCGATCTTCGCCTTGCGGCAGGGCCCGGCCGAGGCCCCCTCCGGACTGCGCACGCGGGTCCTTCGCGAGATCAACATGGCCGCGGTGCCGCTCGGCTTCAAGCCCTCGCACCACTTCGTGGGACCCGTCGACACCGTGGTCGGCGAGCTCACCGGCAAGAACCTCATCGCGGCCCTGCGTGAGGCACTGTCCAACGCGTTCCGGCACGCGCGGGCGGATCGCATCGATGTCGTCGTCGACGCGACGGTGACCCTCCCCGACGGGCAGCAGGGCGTACGTCTGACGGTCTCGGACGACGGGGTGGGCATCGCGGAGGGCGGCCGCCGCAGCGGCCTGAAAAACCTCAAGAGGCGCGCGGAGTCGCTCGGCGGGGACAGCTGGTACGGGCCCGGCATCGGCGAGGAGGGCGGGGGCACCGCCGTCGTGTGGCAGGCGCCGCACTAGGAGGGGCGGGGCCCTGTTCGAGGAGGGGCCCTTGTGCGAGGAGGGGCGGGGGCCCTGTTCGGCCGTACGGAGATGGGCCGTTCGGGGCATCGGATGCCCCGTGTGTACGCATGGGGCGGATCCCGGCGATGGCGGCGCGGCAACGATCCCTGACATGCGCTTGAGTCATCGCGGTACCCGTCATCCGCTCGTCGCCGTAACGGTGCTGCTGTGCGCGCTTGTGTGCCCGGCCGTGTGCCCGGCGCCCGCCGGTGCCTCCGAGGGGCCGGACGCGAGCGCCGAAGTGGTACGCCTCTACGAGGAGGCTTCCGCCGCGACCGCGCGCTACGAAGAGGGACAGCAGGCGGCCGAGGCGCAGCGCAAGAAGGTACGCAGACTCAACCGGCTCCTCACGAAGGAGCGGCACGCGACCGATGAGCTGCACGCGGACCTCGGCAGGATGGCCAGCGCCCAGTACCGCAGCGGCGATGGCCTTCCCCAGGCCGCCCAACTCCTGCTCGCCGACAGCCCGGAAGAGCTGATGCGCGGTCAGCGGCTCATCGGGCAGGCGGATCTCGTCGTCACCAACGCCGTCGGCAAGACCCAGCGGGCCGCCGCCAGGATCGGGGACGCCAAGCGCGCCGCGGACCGCGCGGAACGCGCCCTCGACCGCCGAAACGCCCGGCTCGCGAAGCTGAGGCGCGGTATCGAGAGCAAGCTGGAGTCGGCCCAGTGGACCCTGCAGAGCGAGGCTGACCGGTCGGTCGCGGCCGGGCAGTGCAGGGGCGCCGTACGCCTGGAACAGCCGGAAACGGACTCCACGCGCGCGTGGACGACGCCCGTGGAGTCGTACGAGCTGTCGGCGGGCTTCGACAGCGCCGGTGCGCGCTGGTCGCACCGGCACACGGGGCAGGACTTCGCGGTCGGCATCGGGGCGCCGGTGCGGGCGGTCGGCGCGGGCCGGGTGGTGTCCGTGTCGTGCGGGGGCGCCTTCGGCATCGAGGTCGTGGTGGAGCACGAGGGCGGCTACTTCACGCAGTACGCGCACCTGGCCGCCGTCACCGTCGATCAGGGGGAACGCGTGGACCCCGGGCAGTGGGTCGGGCAGGCGGGGACCACCGGCAACTCGACGGGGCCGCACCTGCACTTCGAGGTGCGGCTCACGCCGCATCTCGGGTCCGGCGTGGACCCCGTCGAGTGGCTGGAGGAGCGGGGGGTGCGGCTCTGAGGGTCCGTGCCGCTCGTCTCTCCGGTCCGGTGTGTCTCTCCGGTTGCCAGCCCCTCCCGTCCTACGGGGCTCTTCCGACCCGCCCGTCCCTCGCGCGCGAGGAGGAGCCTGCCGCCGGGGTGTTGCCGCTGGCCCTGCTACTGGCCCCGCTGCTCACTCAGCAGCTGTTCGATGATGACCGCGACGCCGTCCTCGTTGTTGGCGACCGTGCGCCCCGAAGCGGCGGCGAGTACGTCCGGGTGCGCGTTGCCCATCGCGAACGATGTGCCCGCCCAGGTGAGCATCTCGATGTCGTTCGGCATGTCCCCGAAGGCGACGACCTCCGCGGGCGTGATGCCGCGCTCGGCGCAGCACAGCTCCAGCGTGCTGGCCTTGGAGACGCCGGGACCGCTGATCTCGAGCAGGGCGCTCGGGCTCGACCGGGTGATCTCGACCTGGCCGCGCACGGCCTCGCGGGCCACGGCCAGGAACTCGTCGGGGGCGATCTCGGCGTGGAAGGCGAGGACCTTCAAAATGGGCTGCGTCGCGTTCTCGGAGTCCTCGGCGAGGAGCTTCTCGGCAGGGGCGATGCTCTCGCCGGGCTCCAGGTGCAGGGGCGGGTAGGTCGGCTCGTGGTGCAGTCCGCCGGTCCGCTCGACCGCGAACGACGTGCCGGGGGCCGCCGCACGCAGCAGCCGGACGACGTCGAGGGCGTCCTCGCGCAGCAGCTCCCGCACCTTCACGAAGCGATGGCCGCCCGATCCGTCGTGCAGGTCGACCACGGCGGCGCCGTTGCCGCAGATGGCGAGGCCGTGGCCGTGCACGTGAGCGCTGACGACGTCCATCCAGCGTGCCGGGCGGCCGGTCACGAAGAAGACCTCGATCCCGGCCCGCTCGGCGGCGGCGAGTGCGGCGACGGTGCGGACGGACACGGACTTGTCGTCCCGAAGGAGGGTTCCGTCCAGGTCCGTGGCGATCAGCCGGGCCTTGGGCCGGTGGGGGGCTGTGGCGGGCAAGGTCTTGGGCCGTGGGGTAGCTGAGGTCACGCCATCGATTGTCCCGCACCTGCGTGCACGGGCGTGCGCTGGGGCGCACATCTGAGTGCCTCTATCCCTCTGCTGAGCTGTCTCCCAGCTGGAGCAGCGCCTCCGTGGCGATCCGCTCGAAGACCTTCTCGTCGGCCGCGAAGTCCGTTCCCGGCAGCGGCCAGTGCAGCACGATCTCGTTGAAGCCCAGCTCAGCGTGGTTGCCCGCGAAGTCGACGAAGGCATCGAAGGAGTCCAGGGGGCGGTCCGGGGTGAACCCGGTGAGCAGGATCTTGTCGAGTTCGGTGACGTCCCGGCCCATCGCGTCGCAGGCCGCGGCCAGCTTGTCGGCCTGCTGCCGGATGGCTTGAAGTGACTGCTCCGGGGTGCCGTTCTCAGAGAGTTTCGGGTCGCCCGTGGTCACCCATGCCTGCCCGTGGCGCGCGGCGAGCTTCAGGCCGCGCGGCCCGGTGGCGGCGACCGCGAACGGAAGCCGGGGGCGCTGCACACAGCCTGGGATGTTCCGTACCTCTGACGCCGAGTAGTACTCGCCCTCGTACGAGACGACGTCTTCGGTAAGAAGACGGTCGAGCAGCGGCAGAAACTCGCCGAAGTGATCGGCCCGGGCGCGCGGAGTCCAGGGCTCCTCGCCGGCCTTGAGCAGCGCGGTGGCGTCGAAGCCGTTGCCGCCAGCGCCGATGCCGAGGGTGATCCGGCCGTCGGACACGTCGTCCAGCGTGATCAGGTCCTTGGCGAGGGTCACGGGGTGCCGGAAGTTCGGCGAGGTGACCAGGGTGCCCAGGCGCAGCCGGTCGGTGGCGGCCGCGGCGGCGGTCAGGGTCGGCACCGCGCCGAACCAGGGCCCGTCGCGGAAGGTCCGCCAGGAGAGGTGGTCATAGGTGTACGCGGTGTGGAAGCCCAGCTCCTCCGCCCGCTGCCAGCGCTCCTTGCCCCCCTCGTGCCAGCGGCGGACGGGCAGGATCACGGTGCTCAGACGCAAACTCATGTATCAGAGCGTATGCCGGAGAACGCCGGGCCCCTTCAGCACGTCCCTTCAGCACGTCCCTTCAGCACGTCCCTTGAGCTCGCCTCTTGTGCTCCCCCCCTGTCAGCTCGCCCCTTGAGCTCGCCCCGCCAGTTCGCGCCGTTCAGGTCAGTGCTTGTCCGGGAAGCGTAGATATCCAGGGGGCACGGCGGCGGTGAGCCAGACGCCGTTGGCGCTGACCTGGAAGACATGTCCGTCGTGCTGCATGGCGCCCGCGTCCACCGAGAGCACGACGGGCCGCCCGCGACGGGCGCCGACACGGGTGGCGGTCTCGCGGTCGGGCGAGAGGTGCACGGCATGGCGGTTCATGGGCCGCAGGCCTTCGGTGCGGATCGCGGCGATACTGCGGGCCACCGTGCCGTGGAACAGATACGCGGGCGGGGTCGCCGGAGGCAGATTGAGGTCGACGTCGACGGAGTGGCCCTGACTGGCGCGGATCCGGCCGTCCTCCACGGCGAAGCGCTGTTTGTCGTTCACGGCCACCACATGCTCGAGCTCGGCGCGGGTGAAGCGGAAACCGTGGGCGGCGGCGGCCGCGACAAGGGCGTCGATCTCCACCCAGCCGCTCTAGTCGAGCGTCAGACCGATTCTCTCCGGCTGATGGCGCAGGTGTTTGGACAGGTATTTCGACACCTTCACGGTGCGTCGCTCGCCCGCCGCGTCGGCGGAGGGGGCTTCTCTATTCATCCATTCAGCCTCGCTCCGAAGCGTTCTCCCCGCACTTGATTTTCGTCCACCGACTTTTCATCCGCCACTTTTCGTCCACAGGTTTGATCCACAGCCAAGTCCGGTTATCCACAGGGTAATTGGCGATTCTGTGGATAACGCCCAAGTAATTTAGGCCGTTTGACCAATAAGGGGCTACTCGCCACGACTTGCCGCCAATGAGTCCAATGTCCTTGCCTGTACCTCCCGTTCAGTCGCCGCGGCGACGAACGTGGCGGCGTTCTCGCGGCCAACCAGCGCCTCTACAGCACGCATTGTCGTCGCCGGAAGTGCCACTGGCAGCGGCTCCTCCGTCCGCTCGGCCGTCTGGCCCGAGGCAAGGTGGTACTGGAGGTGACGCGTGGCGAACAGGCGCATGGCCCGCGCCAGTTCGGCGTCGACGGACTGCTGCGCGAGCGGTCTCAGGCGCCGGACGAGAGCGGCCGCCTCCGCCGTGTCCGCCTCGCTCGGCGGGTGCGGGCCGAGATAGCGCGCAAATACGTGTTCAGTGGTGAACTCCAGGAAACGGGCGGCTATGTGCTCCACCTGCCCCCTCAACTCCCTCAGATGGCCCGCTATCGCAGACAGCGGAACTCCTGCGGCGTGCAACTCCACGGCCACAGCGAGCTCTTGAGGGCTCGGCACCAGGAATTCATCCTCACGGCCCGGCATGGGCTCGAGCACGCCCAGCGCGATCGCGTCGGCCACCGCGGCCTCGTCCGGCTCTCCGCCGAACGCGGCATCCAGCTCCGCCCTGGTCATCCGGTCGGCCTTCTCGTCCGTCCACGGACCGCCCACCTCGGCGGCAAGGCCCAGGACGCCGCCGAGCCCGCGGCCCGCGTCCCAGGCTTCGAGCAGCTCCTTGATGGAGGCCAGGGTGTAGCCCCTGTCGAGCAGGTCGGCTATTTGTCTCAACCGGGCCAGGTGTGCGTCGCCGTACACATTGGCCCGGCCGCGCCGCTCGGGCCGGGGGAGCAGACCACGGTCCTGGTAGGCGCGGATCGTGCGGACCGTGGCGCCGCTGTGGTGCGCCAGGTCCTCGATGCGGTACTCCGCCGACCTGTGCCCGGTGCCGTGGTCCCCCGGCCGCTGCCCGGCGGCAGAGCGATCCACCGGTCTCTGTCCGGCCGCAGGGCGATCCACCGGCCCCTGCCCGGCGTCCGACTGCTCGTCCACGCTCCCCGCCTCCGTAAACCCTCGTGCTAGGCGATGGCCGCTCGGCCGACCGCAGCGGCCGCGGCCCGTGCTGCGGGTGACTCCGTCAGATATTCGACGGCCTTGCGCAGCGAACCTTCCTGCGAGGGATGGTACGACCGCCGCAGATAGCGGGGTATGGCCGCACCGAGCTCCCGCCATGTGGGAAGCAGGCCCTTCCTGACGGCCTTGTTGTGCTCGGCCAGGGAGTAGCGAAGGCGCCCCGCGAGCCGGGGGTCCCGGCGCATCAGGTAGGCGGTGCCCCAGACCCACAGGTACAGCATCACGGGCGCCGTGACCGTCATGCCCGCGATGCGGCGGGCATAGCGGGGCAGGCCCTCGCCACCGCAGTGCTGATACATGTCGAAGGCGACCGAGCGGTGCTCGACCTCCTCCGCGCCGTGCCAGCGCAGCAGGTCGAGCATGACCTCGTCGGCGTCCGCGCGGTCCAGGCCGTCCGCGTGCAGCACCCAGTTCCCCAGGACCGCCGTGAACTGCTCGATCGCCGCGACGACCGCGAGACGGAAACGCAGCCACTCCTGCGTCGGTATCGGAGCCCCCAACGGTGGCTGTTCGCCGAGGAGTTTTTCGAAGAGGAAGTCGACGTACTTGGTGAACGCGGCGGTGTCGAGCCGCTGTGCCGCCAGGTGGTCGAGCACGTGGGCGTGCTGAACGCTGTGCGTCGCCTCCTGGCCCATGAACCCCTTGACGTCCTTCAGGAGCACTGGATCGGTGACCAGGGGCAGGCCCTCTTTGAAGACCTTCACGAACCACCGCTCCCCCGCGGGGAGGAGCAGATGTAGCACGTTGATCACGTGGGTGGCGGTGGGCTCGTCCGGTATCCAGTGCAGCGGGGTCTGCTCCCAGTCGAACGAGACCCGGCGCGGAACGATCGCGTAGTGCTCCTCGGTGTTCGTTTCGGTGCTCTTCTCCGTGCTCACAGCGGTGGCTCCAATCGGGCTATCGCACGCAGGGCCTTGGGTGTGAAGCGGGACATGAGGTAGGCGCCGCGGGCCTCCGGGGTCACCGGGACCACGGCCTGGTTCTTGACGACCGCACGCAGGATCGCGTCGGCGACCTTCTCCGGCGGGTAGTTCCGCAGGCCGTACAGGCGCGAGGTCTTCTTCTGGCGGCGCTTCTCCTCCTCGGCGTCGACGCCGGCGAAGTGCGCGGTCGTCGTGATGTTCGTGTTCACGAAGCCCGGGCATATCGCGGAGACCCCGATGCCCTGGCCGGCCAGCTCCGCACGCAGGCACTCGCTGAGCATCAGGACCGCGGCCTTGGAGGTGCTGTAGGCGGGCAGAGCCTTGGACGGCTGATACGCCGCCGCGGACGCGGTGGTGACGATGTGGCCGCCCTGGCCTCGCTCGGCCATCTGCTTGCCGAAGAGCCTGCAGCCGTGGATCACGCCCCACAAATTGACGTCGAGGACCTTCTTCCAGTCCTCGGAGCTCGTGTCGAGGAACGAGCCGGAGAGGCCGATCCCCGCGTTGTTCACCAGGACGTCGACGATGCCGTACTCCCCGGCGACCTTCTCGGCGAGCTTCTCCATGGCCTGCTCGTCGGAGACGTCGACCGTCTCGGCCCAGGCCTCGGGGGCGCCGATCAGACGGGACATCTCCGCTGTGCGTGCCGCGCTCTCCGCGTCCCGGTCGACGGCCACCACGCGGGCGCCCGCCTCGGCGAACGCGAAGGCGGTGGCGCGGCCGATGCCGCTGCCCGCGCCCGTGACCAGGACCAGCTGACCGCCGAAGCGATCGGCGTGCTTGCCCTTGGCCACACTGTCGTTCACGGGCACGCCGTCTTCGTTCGATGTGACGAAGTCGGTGATCCAAGCGGCGAGTTGGTCGGGCCGGGTGCGGGGCACCCAGTGCTTGGCCGGAATGCTGCGGCGCACCAGCTCCGGAGCCCACAGCTCCAGTCCGTCGTAGAGCCGCTCCGACAGGAACATGTCGCCGGACGGCGTGATGAGCTGCACGGGGGCGTGTGCGTACGCGTCGGCGCGGGGCCTGCGCAGCCGCGCGCGGACGTTGTCGCGATAGAGCCATGCTCCGTGCGCGGCGTCCGACGGCAGCGACGACGTCGGGTAGTCGCCCGACGGCACCTTCTCCACGCGCTCCAGGATCTTGGGCCACCGCTTGCCGAGCGGCCCACGCCAGGCGAGCTCGGGGAGCACCGGCGTGTGGAGCATGTACACGTACCAGGACTTGGCGCCCTGGCCGAGGAGCTGGCCGACCTTGCGGGGCGTGGGCCGGGTCATCCGCTTCTTGATCCAGTGCCCGAAGTGATCGAGCGAGGGCCCCGACATCGAGGTGAAGGACGCGATGCGCCCCTCGGTGCGCTTGACCGTGACGAACTCCCAGGCCTGCACCGAACCCCAGTCGTGGCCGACCAGATGCACCGGCTTGTCCGGGCTCACGGCATCGGCGACGGCCACGAAGTCATCGGTCAGTTTCTCCAGCGTGAAGCCGCCGCGCAGTGGCTGCGGAGCCGTCGACCTGCCGTGGCCACGCACGTCGTACAGCACGACGTGGAAGCGGTCGGCGAGACGCTCGGCCACCTCGGACCAGACCTCCTTGGAGTCCGGATAACCGTGCACGAGCAGCACCGTGGGCTGCGTCGGGTCGCCGAGCTCGGCCACGCACAGCTCCACCCCGCCCGTACGCACCCAGCGCTCGCGGGCGTCCTTGATCCCCTTGGCGATTCCTCCCGTGGTCATGCGGCGGCCCTCTCCTCAGCCCAGCGCCGCACATGCGGCAGATCGTCATCCAGCCAGAACGCGCTCTGCTCGGGGTCCTTGGAGTCGGTGACGACCAGGATCTCCTCGAACTTCGCGCCCGTACCCCTGAAACCGAGGTGCGGTTCGACCGCCCAGAGACCCTTGCGGGGTGGGTGGTCGGAGAATTTGTACGGCGACCAGAGCGGCGACCAGCCATCCCGGTGGCCACGGATCGCGTCGCTCGCAAGGCCCTTCAGGGACTGCGTGCCGAACCCGAAGACGTTCGGAGACAGCCGGCGCTCCTTGACCCGGTCGACCTTGTGCGCGATGACGCCGAAGGGATACGCGCGATGGCGGTTGGCATAGCCCTGACGGACCATGAGCCGGTCCACGTCCTCATAGATCTCGCGCAACGGGCGGCGCTCACGCACTTCGCGCAGGAGCAGCTCGCGGTGTGCCTCCAGGTCCGCGAGCAACTTGTCGTGCACGGGATTGAGACCCAGACAGCCCGAGTAGCCGATGTCCGCCGTATACCCCTTGTAGACCGGGGCCATGTCGAGGATGAAGGGCATCCCCGGCTCAAGGCGGCGGTTGGTGGGGAAGAACTGCAGCGGTATCCGGAAGTTCACGAACGCCGTGCGGTCCCCGAACCAGGCGAAGGGCAGGTGGAACCAGTCCCGCACCCCCCGCTCACGCAGCCACTCACGCTGCATCCGAGCCGCCTCGCGCTCGGTCACCCCCGGCTTGAGCTGCGCCGCGACGGCTTCCGCGCATTCATACGCGAGGGTCTGCACTTCCCTGAACCCCCGCAGCTCCGCGGAGAGTTCACCTGCCACTGCTGAGGTCATGCCACCGTCCGTCCGTGTCCGGTCCATCGCAGTACGCGTCCGTAACTTGACACTGATGAATGTGACAATGCTCGGCGGCTACGTCAAGAGCCGCGCACGAGCTGGCCCCGGCCCCAGGGCAATCCGCGGGGTATCCCCCAGGGGGCGACCTCCGGACGACCCTTACGGGCCCGTAATACCCGAGAGTGACGCGAGGACAAGACCCTGGTCTGACGCCTGATGTGGCCTGCGCCACTACCTTCGAATCGTGACTGTGATCGCGACCGAAAGCCTGAGCAAGCGGTTCCCGAGGGTGACCGCGCTTGACCGGCTCTCCATGGATATCGGGCCCGGTGTAACCGGACTCGTCGGAGCCAACGGAGCCGGCAAGTCCACTCTGATCAAGATCCTGCTGGGTCTGTCCCCCGCCACGGAGGGCACCGCCGCTGTGCTCGGCCTCGACGTCGCCACCAGTGGCGGCCAGATCCGCGAGCGTGTCGGCTACATGCCCGAGCACGACTGCCTGCCGCCCGACGTCTCGGCCACCGAGTTCGTCGTCCACATGGCGCGCATGTCGGGGCTGCCACCCACGGCGGCCCGTGAGCGCACCGCGGACACGCTGCGGCACGTCGGCCTCTACGAGGAGCGCTACCGCCCCATCGGCGGCTATTCGACGGGCATGAAGCAGCGCGTGAAACTCGCGCAAGCCCTCGTCCACGACCCTGACCTGGTATTCCTCGACGAACCGACCAACGGCCTCGACCCCGTGGGCCGCGACGAGATGCTCGGCCTCATCCGCCGCATCCACACCGACTTCGGCATCTCCGTCCTGGTCACCTCGCACCTGCTCGGCGAACTGGAGCGCACCTGCGACCACGTCGTCGTCATCGACGGCGGCAAACTCCTGCGGTCCAGCTCCACCACCGACTTCACCCAGACCACCACGACACTGGCCGTCGAGGTCACGGACACCGACGAGCACCCGGACGGCACCAAGGTGCTCCGCGACGCGCTGCAGGGCCGGGGGGTCGCCACCCACGAGGGAAGCGGCCTGCCCGGCGCCGGGCACACCGTGCTGCTCGAAGCGGTCGGCGAGGAGACGTACGACCTGGTGCGTGACCTCGTCGCCGACCTCGGCCTCGGCCTGGTCCGGATGGAACAGCGCAGGCACCACATCGCAGAGGTCTTCCAGACCGAACAAACCGGACGATCCGAGCACCCCGACCAGCCCGACCAGACGGAAGCGCGGAAGGAGGCGGTCCGCCATGGCGGTTGAGCAGCCCCCGGCACACGCCGGCGAACAGACCCAGATCCACAACATCGGCTATCGCAACTACGACGGCCCGCGCCTGGGCCGCGCCTACGCCCGCCGCTCCCTCTTCTCTCAGAGCCTGCGCGGGGCGTACGGACTCGGCCGCTCAGCCAAGTCCAAGGTCCTTCCCATGATCCTCTTCGCGGTGATGTGTGTCCCCGCCGCGATCATGGTGGCGGTCGCCGTGACCACCAAGGCCAACCAACTCCCCGTCGACTACACCCGATACGCGATCCTGCTGCAGGCCGTCATCAGTCTCTATCTCGCCGCCCAGGCCCCCCAGACCGTCTCCCGCGACCTGCGCTTCAAGACCGTCCCTCTCTACTTCTCCCGCCCCATCGAGCACAGTGACTACGTACGCGCCAAGTTCGCGGCGATGGCCTCGGCACTCTTCGCCCTCACGGCCGCACCGCTGCTCGTCCTCTACGTAGGGGCGCTGCTCGCCGAGCTCGACTTCGCGGACCAGACCAAGGGCTTCGGCCAAGGACTCGTCTCCGTGGCGCTGCTCTCGCTCCTCTTCTCCGGCCTCGCCCTCGTCATCTCCGCGATCACACCCCGCCGGGGCTTCGGGATCGCCGCCGTCATCGCCGTACTGACCATCAGCTACGGAGCGGTGTCCACGGTCCAGGCCATCGCCTACGAACAAGGCAGCACCGGCGCCATCGCCTGGCTCGGCCTCTTCTCGCCGATCACGCTCATCGACGGTGTGCAGACCGCCTTCCTCGGCGCGGCCTCGGCCTTCCCCGGAGGGGAAGGCCCCTCGTCCGGCACGGGCGTGGTCTACGTGATCGTCGTCCTCGCCCTCATCGCGGGCTGCTATGGCGCCATGATGCGCCGCTACCGAAAGGTCGGGCTGTGACGACCATCAACATCGACCACATCTCACGCTGGTTCGGCAACGTGGTGGCGGTCAACGACATCACGATGAACGTCGGCCCAGGCGTCACCGGCCTCCTAGGCCCGAACGGCGCGGGGAAGTCCACTCTCATCAACATGATGGGCGGCTTCCTCGCTCCCTCCACCGGCAGCGTCACCCTCGACGCCAAGCCGATCTGGCGCAACGAACAGATCTACAAGGACATCGGCATCGTCCCGGAGCGCGAGGGGATGTACGACTTCCTCACCGGGCGCGAATTCGTCGTCGCCAACGCCGAGTTGCACGGCCTGGACGAGCGGGCCGCACACAAGGCCCTCGCCACGGTCGAGATGGAGTACGCGCAGGACCGAAAGATCTCGACGTACAGCAAGGGCATGCGCCAGCGCGTGAAGATGGCGTCTGCCCTCGTGCACGACCCCTCCGTGCTCCTGCTCGACGAGCCGTTCAACGGCATGGACCCCCGCCAGCGCATGCAGCTGATGGACCTGCTGCGGCGCATGGGAGACGAGGGCCGCACGGTCCTGTTCTCCTCGCACATTCTCGAAGAAGTCGAGCAACTGGCCTCGCACATCGAGGTGATCGTGGCCGGCCGGCACGCGGCGAGCGGCGACTTCCGCAAGATCCGACGCCTGATGACCGACCGCCCGCACCGCTACCTGGTGCGTTCCAGCGACGACCGCGCCCTGGCCGCCGCGCTGATCGCGGACTCGTCGACGGCAGGTATCGAAGTCGACCTCAAGGAAGGCGCCCTGCGCATCCAAGCCATCGACTTTCCCCGCTTCACCGCCCTGTTGCCACGCATTGCCCGCGATCAGGGCATCCGGCTCCTCACGGTCTCGCCCTCGGACGAGTCCCTCGAGTCGGTCTTCTCCTATCTCGTCGCGGCCTGAAGGGAGCCATCGTGTACGACCCCACTGTCGCCCGGCTCACCTACCGGGCCCTGCTCGGCCGCCGCCGGGCGCTGATCCTCTTCGCCCTGCCCGTCCTGCTGATCGTCATCGCCGCCGCGGTCCGCGGATTCAGCGGCGCCGACGACCAGGTCGCCGTCGACCTGCTCGGCGGCTTCGCGCTCGCGACGATGGTGCCGATCATCGGCGTCATCGCGGGCACCGGCGCCATCGGCCCGGAGATCGACGACGGCTCCGTCGTCTATCTCCTCTCCAAGCCGGTCAAGCGGCCCACGATCATCATCACCAAGCTCACCGTCGCCATCGCCGTCACCATGGCCTTCTCGGCGGTCCCGACGTTCATCGCCGGCATGATCCTGAACGGCAACGGACAGCAGATCGCCGTCGCCTACACGATCGCCGCCCTGGTCGCCTCCATCGCGTACGCGGCGCTCTTCCTGCTCCTCGGCACCATCACCCGGCACGCGGTGGTCTTCGGGCTCGTCTACGCCCTCGTGTGGGAGGCCCTCTTCGGGTCGTTGGTCCCCGGGGCGCGCACGCTCAGCGTCCAGCAGTGGTCGCTCGCCATCGCCCAGAAGACGGCGGGCGGCGACCTGGTCACCTCGGACGTCGGACTGCCGGTCGCCACGGTGCTCCTGGTCGGCGTCACGGTGCTCGCCACCTGGTACGCGGGACAGAAGCTGCGGTCGCTGACGTTGGCCGGGGAGGAGTAATCAATTCGGTGGCGGGCGATTCGGAGCGCGGGCACAGTAGTTGTGTCACCGCGCCACGCATCCGGCGCCCGCCTACTGGGAGAGGAGCCGACGTGTCCATCAGTAGTCCGTCGAGTTCCCAGCAGGGCAGCCCGCGGCAGGCTTCGGAGTAGTCACTCACTCCGTAGAGCCCCGCCCACGGGGGAGTTGCCCGGGGCGGCCGCTTCGAGCGCGCATCTCGCTGCGCGGGCCGCCCACCCGGAGGATTGGCCGAGTGGTAAGGCAGCGGCTTGCTAAGCCGTCGTCGGGGTTCACGCCCCGCGCGCGTTCGATCCGCGCATCCTCCGCAAGACGTTGAGCTGGGCTTGAGCAGATCCTCAGACCAGGAACCGCTCCAGCACCGCCGCGATGCCGTCGTCCTCGTTCGACGCCGTCACCTCGTCGGCGACTGTCTTGAGCTCCGCGTGGGCGTTGGCCATCGCCACGCCATGTGCCGCCCAGCCGAACATCGGGATGTCGTTGGGCATGTCCCCGAAGGCGATCGTGTCCGCGGCCTTCGCGCCCAGGCGGCGAGCCGCGAGGGAAAGGCCCGTCGCCTTGGAGAGGCCGAGGGGGAGCAGCTCGACGATGCCCTCACCGGCCATCGTCACGCCCACCAGGCCACCCGCCACCTCACGCGCCACCGCGGCCAGCGCGTCGTCGCTCAGGCCCGGATGCTGGACGTACACCTTGTTCAGCGGAGCCGCCCACAGCTCGGCGACATCCGTGAACGGGACGGCGGGCAGCGGGCCGTCCTGCACCACGTACCCAGGGCCGACGATCACCTCGCCGTCGAGGCCGTCACGGCTCGCGGCCAGCGCCAGCGGGCCGATCTCCGCCTCTATCTTGGCGAGGGCGATACCGGCCAGCTGCCGGTCGAGCGTGACCGACGTGAGCAGCCGGTGCTCGCCCGCGTGGTAGACCTGCGCGCCCTGCCCGCACACCGCCAGGCCGTCGTAGCCCAGATCGTCGAGGATGTGCCGGGTCCACGGCACGGCACGACCGGTGACGATGATGTGCGCGGCGCCCGCAGCGGTGGCCGCGGTGAGCGCGTCGCGCGTACGCGCCGAGACCGTGTCGTCGGAGCGCAGGAGCGTTCCGTCGAGGTCGGTCGCGACGAGCTTGTACGGGAAGGACGGCGTGGCGGGAGCGGGGTGGCTCACTTGTTGATGGGCTCCAAACTGCATTTATTTTGGTTCAAGAGTGGCTCGTCCCCCCAGGTACGGACGCAGTACCTCGGGCACCCACACGGAGCCGTCGGCCTGCTGGTGATTCTCCAGGAGGGCGACGATCGTGCGCGGGACGGCGCAGAGCGTGCCGTTCAGCGTCGCGAGCGGCTGCATGACCTTCTTGCCGTCGCTGCTGTCGCGCATCCGGATCGAAAGGCGGCGGGACTGGAAGGTGTCGCAGTTCGACGCGGAGGTCAGCTCGCGGTACTTGCCCTGCGTCGGGATCCACGCCTCGCAGTCGAACTTGCGCGAGGCCGATGAGCCCAGGTCACCCGTGGCCACGTCGATCACCTGGAAGGGCAGGCCGAGGCCGGACAGCCACTGCTTCTCCCACTCCAGGAGGCGCTGGTGCTCGTTCTCCGCGTCCGCCGGGTCGACGTACGAGAACATCTCGACCTTGTCGAACTGGTGCACGCGGAAGATGCCGCGGGTGTCCTTGCCGTACGTGCCGGCCTCACGGCGGAAGCAGGGCGAGAAGCCCGCGTACCGCAGGGGCAGCTTGTCGGCGTCGATAATCTCGTCCATGTGGTAACCGGCGAGCGCGACCTCGGAGGTGCCGACCAGGTAGTAGTCGTCCTTCTCCAGGTGGTAGACGTTCTCGGCGGCCTGGCCCAGGAAGCCCGTGCCCTCCATGGCGCGCGGGCGGACCAGCGCGGGCGTCAGCATCGGGATGAACCCGGCCTCCGTCGCCTGCGCGATCGCCGCGTTCACCAGGGCCAGTTCGAGCAGGGCGCCGACACCGGTCAGGTAGTAGAAGCGCGAACCGGAGACCTTCGCGCCGCGCTCGACGTCGATGGCGCCGAGCATCTCGCCGAGCTCCAGGTGGTCCTTGGGCGTAAAGCCCTCGGCCGCGAAGTCGCGCGGGGTGCCGATCGTGTCGAGGACGACGAAGTCCTCCTCACCGCCGACCGGGACGTCCGGGTGGACGAGGTTGCCCAGCTGGCCGAGGAGGCGCCTGGTCTCCTCGTCGGCCTCGTCCTGCGCGGAGTTGGCCGCCTTGACGGCGGCGGAGAGCTCGCCCGCCTTCTTCAGGAGCTCGGCCTTCTCGTCACCCGAGGCCTTGGGGATGAGCTTGCCGAGCGCCTTCTGCTCGGAACGGAGCTCGTCGAAGCGGAGCCCGGACGACCTGCGCCGCTCGTCGGCGGAGAGCAGGGCGTCGACGAGCGCGACGTCCTCTCCACGGGCGCGCTGGGAGGCGCGAACACGGTCGGGGTCCTCACGGAGCAGGCGAAGGTCAATCACCCCACCAGGCTACCGTCGAGCGGTTCCGGCTCTCGACTCGATATCCCACCCCATAGCGTTATGACCGTTATGCCGGAATGGGAATTCCTGTTTCGGCCTGCCTTGTGACTGCCGGGTTCCAGGTCAAGGAAAAGGGTCCCATTCCCCGAAATGGGGCAGAGGGGACTCGCCTCCTTGACTCGAACCCCTTGCGGGGAGCGGGACTTGGGCCCGGTTGTCCACAGGGATATCCCCTGCCGGAAAGTTATCCACAGGCTGTGCGAAAGATCTGTGGATGCCGGAAGAGATCGTTCCGAAAGCCGCATGCGCGACGAAGGATTCTCGCGTCAAACCACCCGCACGCCCACTTTCGAGTGGAAATGGTTCGCTCCAAAGAGTTGATCAATGGAAAAGGGTGGACGAGGGGTGACGTGCGCGACTGTGGACGGACTTGTGGGTTGTAGGCCGATTTGTCGACCATGTCGCGCTTCGTTGTCGACTTGTCCCCAGGTCGAGAACGGACCCTGTGGATAACTTTGTGGACAACGTAAATCAGCAGGTAAGACCGCTCGCCCGACGCGTCCGCCCGCTCAGAACCGGCCGTCCTGGCACTGGGTCAGCCAGTCCGACGCCGCGAGGAACTCACCGTCGGTGGTCCCCGGCCGCGGGGGCCGCAGATCAGCGGGCGACACTCCCGCACGCGGGTACGACCCCAGGAAGCGCACCTGGGGGCAGATCCGCTTGAGGCCCATCAGGGCCTCGCCCACGCGGCGGTCCGTGATGTGGCCCTCGGCGTCCACGGAGAAGCAGTAGTTGCCGATGCGCTGGCCGGTGGGCCGCGATTCGATCCGCATCAGGTTGACGCCGCGCACGGCGAACTCCTGGAGCAGTTCGAGCAGGGCGCCGGGGTGGTCGTCACCGAGCCAGATGACCACCGAGGTCTTGTCCGCGCCGGTCGGCGCCGCGGGGCGGGCCGGGCGGCCGACCAGGACGAAGCGGGTCTCGGCGGTCGCCGCGTCGTGGATCTCGCTGACCAGCGGCTGAAGGCCGTACGTCGCCGCAGCGAACTCACCCGCGAAGGCCGCGTCGAAGCGGCCCTCCTGGACCAGGCGCGCGCCGTCCGCGTTCGAGGCCGCCGACTCCCACAGGGCGTCCGGCAGGTTCGCGGCGAGCCAGTTGCGGACCTGGGGCTGGGCCACCGGGTGGCCGGTCACCGTCTTGATGTCCTTGAGCTGCGTGCCGGGACGCACGAGCAGCGCGAAGGCGATCGGCAGGACGACCTCGCGGTAGATCATCAAGGGCTCGCCCTTGGCGAGTTCGTCGACGGTGGTGGTGACGCCGCCCTCGACGGAGTTCTCGATCGGCACCAGCGCTGCCGCCGCGTCGCCGCTCCGGACGGCGTCCAGCGCGGCCGGCACGGACACCATCGGGACGAGCTCCCTGGTGGCCGCTTCCGGGAGCGTACGGAGGGCGGCCTCGGTGAAGGTGCCCTCGGGGCCGAGATAGGTGTAGCGCATCGCCGACATACCGTCACCCTAATGGCCTGCCCGCGGCACGGCCCACGCGTCTCAGGAAGCGGCGCCCGCCCCAGGAACGCGGGAGCCCAGAGGAGCGCAGCCCTACCCCTCCAGCAGCCGCTGCCCCACGTACTCGCCCTTCGCGGCCCCACCCGGCACCGCGAAGAGCCCGCTCGCCTCGTGCCGGATGAACTTGGACAGCGCGTCCCCGCGGTCGAGCTTGCGCTGCACCGGCACGAAGCCGCGCAGCGGGTCGGCCTGCCAGCACACGAAGAGCAGGCCCGCGTCCGGCTCCCCGCCCTTGTCGAAGCCGTCGTGGAACGAGAACGGGCGGCGCAGCATCGCGGAGCCGCCGTTCTGGTCGGGCCGGGTGATGCGGGCATGGGCGTTGAGGGCGATGACGTACTCGCCGTCCGCGCCCGCCTTCTCCAGCTTCGGCTCGGTGGTCTCCGTGCCACCGGTCAGGGGCGAGCCGTCCGACTTGTGGCGCCCGATGACCGCCTCCTGGTCCTTGAGGGCGAGCTTCTCCCAGTCGTCGAGGAGCATCCGGATGCGGCGTACGACGACGTAGGAGCCGCCGGCCATCCAGGACGGATCCCCCGTGGCGGGCACGTAGATCCGTCGGTCGAAGTCGTCCTCCGACGGCTTCGGGTTGTTCGTACCGTCGATCTGGCCCATCAGATTGCGGGTCGTCATCGGCTGCGCGGTCGCGCCGGGCGAGCGGTTGAAGCCGTTCATCTGCCAGCGCACCCGCGCCGCGTCACCCGCCTCCTTCTGGAGCGCGCGCAGGGCGTGGAAGGCGACGAGCGGGTCGTTCGCGCCGATCTGCACCCACAGGTCACCGTCGCTGCGCGCCTTGTCGAGGCGGTCGGAGGAGAAGTCCGGCAGCGGATCGAGCGCCGACGGGCGTTGCTTCTCCAGGCCGGTGCGCCCGAAGAAGCTGTGCCCGAAACCGAAGGTGACGGTCAGCGACGACGGGCCGGCGTCACGGGCGACATCCGTGTCCGCACCCGCCGGCGCCTTGCCCGCCATCAGCCGCTCGGCCGTCGCCGACCAGCGGCGCAGCAGGGCTGCCGCTTCCTTGCGGCCCGCGCCCGCCCTCAGGTCGAAGGCGATCAGATGGCCGCGGGACTGGACGGGCGTGGTGATGCCGGGCTGATGTTTCCCGTGAAACATGACCGTGTCCGCGCCAAGGGACGTCAGCGACGCCGCCTTCTCGGGGGCGTCCGAGGGCGCCGCGGCATACCCGGCCGCACCGCCCGCCGCGCCGAGCGCGAGGCCGGTGGCGCCGGCGGTGCCGAGCAGCCGCCGCCTCGAAATCCCGTTGTCCGCCATGGTGGTTCCGTTCAGCCGATCTGCGCGTTCTTGTTCACGGTCACTTGATCGATGTCGGAGGTGCGCACGGTCACCGCGACCTTCCAGTTGCCCGCCATCGGAATCTGGACCCCGCTGGAGCTCCAGTGTCCGGTGGCGATGTGGTCCGGGGCGACGGGCAGCGGGCCGACGTCCTTCGACTTGAGGGTGAAGGAGACCTTCACCTCGGGGATGTCGAAGGCGCTGCCGTTCGGCCGCTTCACGAAGATGTGCATCTCGTTGCTGCCGGTGCGGCCCGGGTCGAGGTCGAGCTGCACGGTGCCCTTGCCGTCCTCGGAGCCCGTGTCGAAGGGGATCTTGAGGGTGAGCGGGCCGGACCGTTGTGCGGCGGCGGCCGTCTTCGAAGCCGCCGCTTCCTCCTCGGTGCGTCCCGGCTCGGTCGACGTGAGGACCGTGGTGACGGCGAGCAGGACGACGGCGACGCCCGCCTCGGCGAGCACCGAGCGCCGCAGGCCGGACCGGTTCGGGTCCGCGTCGCGTATCCGCTTCTCGCGGGCGGTGGTCACGGCGGCCTGCTGGCGGGCGAGTTGGGCGGCACGCTTGGAGTCGGCTCCGGCGCCCCCGGCGGGCACCGTCACCGGCTTCTTCTCCACCCGCTCGGCCGTCGCGTGCTTCTCGGCCTGCTGCTCGACGACGGCCGCCGCGGTGGCCTCCGGCGCCGTGTCGCCCGCCTGGCCGGCGATCCGTGCCGTCCAGCGCCGGGAGATCCACGCGATGCCGACGAGGACGACCACCAGGCCGACCTTGATGAGGAGCAGCTGTCCGTACCACGTACCGGTGAGCGCCGACCACGAGCCGACCTGCCGCCACGACTGGTAGAGCCCGGTCGCGGCCAAGGCTACGACGCTGCAGAACGCCACGCGCGAGAAGCGCCGCACAGCCCCCGCCTCGACCGACGGCGCGAAGTAGAGGGCGACGACGAGCGCCGCGAGCCCGCCGAGCCAGGCGGCGACGGCGAGCAGGTGCACGACGTCCACGGGCATCGCGATCCCGGCCTGGATGCCGGTGGAGGCGTGTTCGGCCATGGCCCAGGTCGCGCCGAGCCCGACGGCGACGACGCCTCCGCCGATCGCGAGCCCGAAGGTGAGGTCCTTGCGTTCCTTCGGGTCGGTCCGCTTCTCGTACGCACCGAAGAGCACCGCGATGAAGAGCGCGGCCGCGGCGAGCAGCAGCAGCCGTGAGACCAGCGCGGCGCCCGTCTTCGTCTGCAGCACGTCGCCGAGCTTGGCCATGTCGAAGGCGTCGGCGATCTTCCCGGAACCCGTGTAGGGCGCGCGGAGCAGCAGCATCACGAGGGTGGACGCGGTGAGCGTGACCCAGCCGGACACCACGAGGCGCTGCACGGGGCGTACGCCCGCGCCGCGTGGCCAGCAGCCGAGCACGAAGGCCGCACCGCCGACGACGAGGATGAATCCGGCGTACGAGAGGTAGCGCGCGAAGCCGTAGAGCCCGCCGACGAATCCGCCGCCCACCTCCTGGTCCGGCAGCGCGACCTTCGTGTCGGAGGGCGCGCCCACGGAGAAGGTGAAAGCCCCCGAGATGGGGTGGCTGTCGGCGGACACGACTTGGTAGGCCACGGTGAAGGTGCCGTCGGGCACCCCCTTGTGCAGCTTCACGCCGTACGTGTTGGACCCGAGGTCACTGGTCTTGCCGGTGTCGACGCGCTTGCCGGCCGGGTCGAGCACCCGTACGGAGCCGTCGGACATGGCGACCTTCTCGGAGAAGGTCAGCGACACGCTGGTGGGCGCCTGGTCGACCACCGCCCCCTGCTTGGGGTCGCTTCCCGTCAGCGCGGCATGGGCGGAGGCGGGAGCCGCCGTGGCCAGCAGGGCGCCGAGGAAGACGGCGACGACGAGCAGGAGCCGTCCGACGCCCGGGGATGTCCCGAGTCGTGCGGCGGCCCCGGAGCGAGCTCCACAGCGGGGAGCGATGGTCTGCATCAGCGATCAGTCCCTCAGTGTGACGCGTGCTTGCCGGGCTTGGGGTTGTACGTGGCGGCCTTCACCGGAACCTCAACGTCGATGGGGTCCGACTTCTCGAAGTGCAGCGTCACCGCGACCTTGTCGCCCTGCTTCGGCTTCTGCTTGAGTTCCTCGAACATGAGGTGATTGCCGCCCCGCGCGAAGTCGAGCTCGCCGTTCGCGGGTACGTCGAACGACTTCTGCTCCTTCATCGCGTTGCCCTTGGTGCTGTGCAGCGTCACCTTCTGGGCGATGGAGCTGGTCACCGAGGTGAGCTTGTCGGCGCCGCCCTGGTTCGTGACGGTGAAGAACCCGGAGGCCATGGTGTCCATGGCGGGCTCCGGCATGAAGGCACCGGCGACCTTCAGCTCGGGCTTGTCGGATGCCTTGTCGGCGGACGCGTCCGAGCAGCCCGCGAGGGCGAGCCCCGCGGTCAGGGCCAGGGCGCCGCCGAGGAGGAGGCGGCGGTTCACGGAGTCGCTCCCTTGACGATCTTGGGGAGGTCCTTGGTGTAGTCGTCCACGGTGGTGTCCTCGCCGTACAGGACGTACCCGGCATCGGTCTTCGGCGAGAACGCGATGACCTGTGTGCCGTGCATCGAGACGACCTTGCCCTTCTCCTTCTTGGAGGGCTCGATGCTGATGCCGAGGGTGCGGGCGCTGCCCTGGATGGTGTCGAAGTCACCGGTCAGACCGATGAAGTCGGTGTCCTGGGCCTTGAGCCACTTGCCGAGGGCCTCGGGGGTGTCGCGCTCGGGGTCGGTGGTGACGAAGACGACCTGGAGATCGTCCTGTTCCGCCTTGGGCAGCTGCTTCTTGGCGACGGCGATGTTGCTCATCGTCAGGGGGCAGACGTCCGGGCAGTTGGTGTAGCCGAAGTAGACGAGCGTCGGCTTGCCCTTGGTCCGCGCGCGCAGGTCGTACTTCTTGCCGTGCGTGTCCGTGAGGACGAGGTCCGGCTTTTCGAAGGGCTTGTCGAGGATGGTCGCGGCCTTGTCGCCGTTGGACTCGACGGAGACGTCCGCGACGGGCTTCTTGCCGTCGTCACCGCCGCCGCAGGCGGACAGGGTGAGGGCGGCCGCGGCCAGCACGGCGGCGGCCAGCAGCTTCTTGTTGTTCTTCTTGCGCATACGAAAATGTCCCAGATGTGAGGGGGGCCCGGGCGCACCGGGGGCAGGTGAAACGCCCCCGGCGCGGCCCGAAGGGGGGCTCAGCCGTTGACGCGCCGACGTCCGGCGAGCACGCCGAACGCCACGCCGGCCGCGCCGACGACGATGCCGACGACGCCGAGAACGCGGGCGGTGGAGTCGCTGCTGTCGGAGGAGGCGGCGGACTCGCTCTTGTCGTCCTTGTCGTCCGACTTGTCGTCGTCGTGCGAGGCGGCGGCGCCGTGGCCGTCCTCGGAGGCGGCGGTCAGCGGGAGGGCCGGCGCCGGGTGCTCCGGCTCCTCCTGGCCCTTCTGCTGCGGCTCGATCCAGCGGACGACTTCCTTGTTGTCGTACGTCTGGACGGCCTTGAAGACGAGCTCGTCGGCGTCCTCGGGCAGCGCGCCGATGGACAGCGGGAACTTCTGGAAGGAGCCCGGTCGGACTCCCTTGCCGTCAGCGGTCCAGGTGACCTTGGAGACGGCCTCGTCGATCTTCTCGCCGTGCATCTCGAGGGGCTTGTCGAGCTTCGTCCTGGTGACCTTGGCGGTCCACCCGGGGACGTCCTGCGTCATGACGGAGGCAAGCGGGTGGTCCTCGGGGAAGGAGACCTCGAGCTTGTTGGTCGAGGCGTCGTCCATCTCGTTCGGCACCTTGAAGTTGACCGTGGCGTAGCCGCCCTTGGCGGCCTCGCCCTCGGCCGAGACGCTGACGTGCGCGAAGGCCGGCACGGAGAGCAGCAGGACGGCGGAGGCGGCGACGCCACCGACGACGGAGGCGCGAGAGGCCTTCACGGTGGACAGCGCAGACAGAACAGACATGGTGAGAACACTCCACTTTCAGCGGTGATGACCAGCAGTGCCGACCGGGTCGGCAGCGGTGATCAGGGGAGAGTGCGCGCGGCGGCGAACCGAGCGGGCACGCGCGCGTGGACGCCGCCGGCCGTGAGGCACCTCTCCGTAGTGCTGCGGTAGGAGTGCGTCGCGTCAGGCAGCGAGTGCGAGTGCGGCGGTGGCCGGCGGCCCTCGCCTGATCACCGTGTGCTGGAGCGCGGTGGTGTGCGGCTTCGGAGGTCCGACGAAGGCGGTACGAGGCGCTCGGAGGGCGGCGCCGGGAGCGCCGGGGAGCCCGGCTCGGAGTGCGCGCACGAGAGCGAGCGCCGCGCGCAGAGAACGGACGAGCGCCCCCTCGGCGACTCCGTACGCCCCATGCGCCGAGAGCCGCACAAGGCGGAGCAGCGCGATGTCGCCGCGGCGCAGCAGCCACCCGGCGGCGACGGCGGCGAGTACGTGCCCCAGGAGCATCGGAAGCGACGGGAGCAACGACATCGAGTCCATCGCGGTGTCCGCCGCGGTGGCCGAGGTGCTGTGGTGCGGGGCGTGGCCCACGGCCCCGCCGCCCGGCTCCACACCCGCCGTCGTCAGGATCCGGTGGGCCTGGGCGGGGCTGATGCCGGCGGTGCCGGCCCCGCACACCAGACGGGCGGCCCGCTCCACCAGGGAGGGCTCGGCGGACGTCACCGCCGTGCCGCCGTGCTGGCCGACTCCGAAGAGCGCGTGCAGGCCCACCTGCCCGGCAGCGAGCACGGCGGCGATGCCCGGCAGCGAGCGCTCACGCCCGGCGAGCGGTGCCGCCACGGCGAAAACGGCGACGAACCCGACGCCCAGCGTCCACAGCGGGACGGCGGCGCAGGAAGCGAGCACATGGCCCCCGGCGGACAGCACGACGCAGAGCACGGCGAACACCGCGGCTCTCAGCAGCCGGAGATCGACTCCGGCGCGCGCTTCGCGCTGGTGGGGGGCAGTCATGGCCGGAACATCATTGCACTGGGCCCAACCGCCGCACACGGCAGGTCCGCAAGCTCCCCTGGATGCCGATGAGTGCCGATCGATGCCCATAGGTGCCGAATGGGCGCCTTTGTCAGGCTCGAAAGAGGTGCGTGGGAGGCGTGTCTACACCGTGCCGGGCCATTCGCGCGTCGGCCGTATGGGCGGCATCACGTCAACTGCGCGCTTATACACGGGCGCTTGCGGCAATACGTATCGGTATGTCGAGCCGCGGCCAGGAGGCTGGAGCATGAGCATGTGGTGGTCTCTCCATTTGCGGCGCGAAGCTGCGAGCGTGCCATTGGCCCGCCGGTTGCTGATGGGGACGATGGAGACCGCGGGGGTGGACCCTGACGTCTCGTACGACCTGTCGGTGGCTCTCAGCGAGGCCTGCGCCAACGCGGTGGAGCACGGTGGCGACGCGGTGCCCCCCGAGGGGGCGGCGGGGGCCTATCGGGTGACGGCGTATCTGGACGGCGAGAAGTGCCACATCGAAGTGACCGATTCGGGCCCGGGATTCGTCCCCGTCGCGCAGCCCGCATCCGACACCGCTGAGCACGGACGCGGTCTGTACCTCATCCAGGAGCTCGCCGACCACGTGCACTTCGGCGACAAGCCCGGGGGCAGGGGCGGCACGGTGATCAGCTTCGACAAGATCCTCAAGTGGCGCGAGGACACGCCGCTCGTCACCGCCTGAGGAGCGGCCCGCCCACCGGTGGCTCCTGGCGGCTCAGCCGGGCGGCAGCGCCCTGCACAGAGCCTCCAGCGCGGCACCGTAGGCGTGCTCCGGCGGCGTGGAGTAGCCGACGACCAGGCCGTCGGGCGCGGGCATCGTGGCCTCCGGATGGCGGAAGTCGGCGAGGCCCTCCAGTGCGAGGCCCTGCCAGGCGGCCGCCTTCGCTGTGGACTGTTCGGTGCCGGGCGGCAGCCGCAGGACGGCGTGCAGGCCCGCGGCGACTCCGGTCGGGCTGATGTGCGGGGCGTGCGTGGCGAGAGCGGCGACGAGTTGGTCGCGGCGGTGGCGGTAGCGCTGGCGCATACGGCGGATGTGCCGGTCGTAATGGCCCGAGTCGATCAGATCGGCGAGCGTGAGCTGGTCGATCACGCTCACCCACGCCTCCCGCTCGCCTTTTGCCGCGAGCACCCCGTCGATGAGGTGTTCGGGCAGAACAAGCCACCCGATGCGCACCCCCGGAGAGAGGCTTTTGCTGACCGAGCCCATGTAGACGACGTGTTCGGGGTCCAGGCCCTGTACGGCGCCCACCGGCTCCCGGTCGTAGCGGAACTCGCCGTCGTAGTCGTCCTCCAGGACGAGAGCGTCGCGGGTGCGTGCCCAGTCGATCACCGCCGCGCGCCGGGCCGGGTGCAGGGGGCCGCCCGTAGGGAACTGGTGTGCGGGCGTGAGCAACACACCCCCGATGTGCTGACTGTCGGTCAACTCCTCAACCCGGGCGCCCTTTTCGTCCAGGCCGAGCGGGACCGTCCGTACGCCCGCGGTCGCGAGGATCGACCGATGGAAGCCGAGGCCGTACGACTCCACGGCGAGGGGATATCCCTTGCTCGAACGATGCCGAGAGCTCGGGGAAGGGCGCGAGCTCGGGGAAGGGCGAGAGCTCGGGGAAGGCCCGCTCAGCACCCCGCCTCCCCCGCTCCCGAACAGCAGCCGCAGGGCGTGCGCGAAGCCGGAGCACACCACGATGCGCTCCGGATCGGTGCGCACCCCGCGGGCCCGCCCCAGGTAACCGGCGAGCGCCCGGCGCAGTTCGACGCGCCCCTGCGGGTCGCCCGGCCCGAAGGCCTCGTTCGGCGCGGAGTTGAGGGCGCGCCGGGCCGCGGCGAGCCAGGCGGTGCGCGGGAAGGAGGCCGCGTCCGGCTGGCCCTGGCGCAGGTCGTACGCGGGCGGGGCGGGTTTCGCGGGCCGGGTGGGCGCCCGCTTGGGGACGCGGGTGCGCGCGGGAGGCGCCGCCCGGTCGGCCACGCGGGTGCCCGATCCCTGCCGTGCGGTGAGCCAGCCCTCGGCGACCAGCTCGGCGTAGGCGTCGGCGGCGGTGTTGCGGGCGATGCCCAGATCGGCGGCGAGGGAGCGGTAGGGCGGAAGCCGCGTCCCCGGAGCGAGCCGGCCCTCGCGCACGGCGTCCCGCAGCGCACGGATGAGAACGGCCCGGCGGCCACCCGCTCCGGAGAGCTCCAGGTGCAGGTCGCTTCCGATGCGCTCGGCCAGATTGACCCATGATTCCGCCATGAGAATGCACCCTATCCGAGGTCTATTCCCGCCGTAGATTCATGGTCATGACGAACAACGCGAACGCCACGCGGACCTCCACGCAGACCGCCGCCAACACCGCCGCCAACACCGCCGCCAAGACGGTCGGCCGGGCTGGCACGCCCATGCCCCGCCTCAATTTCGCCAAGGCCGCGCCCAAGGCCTTCAAGGCCGTGATCGGACTCGACGCCGCCGCCCGCGACGGCCTCGACCCGGCCCTGGTCGAGCTGATCCAGATCCGCGCCTCGCTGCTCAACGGCTGCGCCTACTGCCTCCACATGCACACGTCCGACGCGCGTAAGGCGGGCGAGGACGAGGCTCGGCTGCACATGGTGGGCGTCTGGCGTGAGGCAAGGAACTTCTTCACGGAGAAGGAGCAGGCGGCTCTCGACCTGACCGAGGCCGTCACGCTCGTCCACCAGGGCGGTGTCCCGGACGACGTCTACGCCCGCGCGGCGGCGCACTTCGACGAGACGGAGCTGGGCCACGTCCTGGCCCTGATCTTCACCATCAACACCTGGAACCGCATCGCCCTGAGCACCGCCAAGGTGGCGGGCGAGGATGAACGCTAGGCCCGGTACGCGGCTGCGGAACGCAGAACCGGGCCCCTTCTTAAAGAAGGGACCCGGTTCTCAAGGAAGGGACCCGGTCCGGCTCAAGGAAGAGACCCGGTCCGGCAGGAGGCTCAACCCTTGAGCTCAACCCTTGAGCTCAACCCGTGAGCTCAACCCTTGAGCTCAGCCCTTGAGCTCAGCCATCCACGCCTCGACGTCGTCGGCACGGCGCGGCAGCGCGGCCGACAGGTTCTTGTTGCCGTCGGCCGTCACGAGGATGTCGTCCTCGATCCGCACGCCGATGCCGCGGTACTCCGCCGGCACCGTCAGGTCGTCCTCCTGGAAGTACAGGCCGGGCTCGACGGTCAGACACATGCCGGGCTCCAGGACACCGTCGGCGTACGTCTCACGGCGCGCGGCGGCGCAGTCGTGGACGTCCATGCCGAGCATGTGACCGGTGCCGTGCAGGGTCCAGCGACGCTGGAGGCCCAGCTCCAGGACGCGCTCGACCGGGCCCTCGACGAGGCCCCACTCCACGAGCTTCTCGGCGAGCACGCGCTGCGCGGCGTCGTGGAAGTCGCGGTACTTGGCACCGGGCCGCACCGCCGCGATGCCGGCCTCCTGGGCCTCGTACACGGCGTCGTAGATCTTCCGCTGCAGCTCGTCGAAGCGGCCGTTGATCGGCAGCGTCCGCGTCACGTCGGCGGTGTAGTACGTGTGCGTCTCCACACCGGCGTCGAGCAGCAGCAGCTCCCCCGCGCGCACGGCGCCGTCGTTGCGCACCCAGTGCAGCGTCGTGGCGTGCGGGCCCGCGGCGCAGATCGAGCCGTAGCCGATGTCGTTGCCGTCGACGCGGGCGCGCAGGAAGAACGTGCCCTCGATGTAGCGCTCGCTGGTCGCCTCGGCCTTGTCCAGGACACGCACGACGTCCTCGAAGCCGCGGGCCGTCGAGTCGCACGCCTTCTGCAGTTCGCCGACCTCGAACTCGTCCTTGACCAGACGGGCCTCGGAGAGGAAGACGCGCAGCTCCTCGTCGCGCTCGGCGGTGACCTTGTCGGTCAGCGCGGCCTCGATGCCCGCGTCGTACCCACGGACGACCCGGACGGAACCGGTCGCCTCGCGCAGCTGCTGGGGGAGCTCGCGCACGTCGGACGCCGGGATGCCGTACAGCGTCTCGGCCTCGGTGAGGGAGTGCCGGCGGCCGACCCAGAGCTCGCCCTGGCCGTCCAGCCAGAACTCGCCGTTCTCACGGTTGGAACGCGGCAGCAGGTAGATGGTGGCCTCGTGGCCGTTCGTGCCGTCCGCGAAGTCGGTCGGCTCCAGGACGAGGACGCCGTCCTCCGTCTGGTTGCCGGTCAGGTAGGCGTACTCGACGGAGGCGCGGAAGGCGTACTCCGTGTCGTTCGAGCGGGTCTTGAGATTGCCCGCGGGGATCACGAGGCGCTCGCCGGGGAAGCGCGCGGAGAGCGCGGCACGGCGGGCGGCGGTGTGCTCGGCCTGGGCGATCGGCCGCAGGTCGTGCAGCTCCGTGTCGGCCCAGCCGGACTTCATGTTCTCGGCGAGCTCGTCGGAGACGCCCGGGTACAGGCCGTTCTTGCGCTGCTTGATCGGCTCTTCCTCGGACTCGGTCTCCAGGTCTTCCGGGGTCTCCGGGTTCTCCGGAATGAGCTCCTCCGACACGATCTGCCTCCTATGTACGACACTGGGCCCCCTCCATCGTACGGGCGTACGGAAGGGGGCCCAGAGGCGGAAGACCCATTACATGCCGTATTGCGGGTGTCACTCGGAATTTCGGATGTCACTCGAAACGGGCCGCGAGGAGAACCACGTCCTCCTGGCTCTCGACCGTGTCGAGCCCGTCCGGCAGCACCGCGCGCAGGACGTGGTCGAGGAGCGCGTCCGGGTCGTCGCGCACCGGCTTCGGCACGCTCGCGGCCGCCGCGTGCAGCCGCGCGAAGGCCCGGTCCATCGGGTCACCGGTACGGTGCAGAAGGCCGTCCGTATAGAGGAGCACCGTTTCCCCCGGTGCCGTCTGGAACTCCACGCTCGGCGCCTCCCAGCAGGCGAGCATCCCCAGGGGTGCCGAGAGCGAGGTCTCCACGTACTCCGTGCGCCGCTCGCCGATCACCAGGGGCGGGCTGTGGCCCGCTCCCGCCAGGACGATCTTGCGCAGCGCCGGCTCGCAGTACGCGAAGAGGGCCGTCGCGGACCGCGCGGGCTCGGTGAGCCGCAGCAGCAGCTCCAGATCGGACAGTACGGCGACGGGGTCCTCGCCCTCCATCACGGCGTACGCCCGCAAGGAGGCCCGCAGGCGCCCCATCGCGGCGACGGCGCTCGGCCCGGACCCGGTGACGGACCCGGCCGCGAGGCCGAGCGCGGCGTCGGGCAGCGGCAACGCGTCGAACCAGTCGCCCCCGCCGAGCGCGGAAGTGCGGTGCCGCGCCGCGAGCTGCACCCCGGCGACCCGCGGCAGACGCGAGGGCAGCAGCTCCTCGCGCAAGGTGGCCTCCGTGGTGCGGGCCCGGTCCAGTTCGATCAGTCGCGCCAGGTGTTCGGCGGCCTGGCGGGCGTAGAGCCCGACGAGGTGCCGCTGGCGTTCGCCCGGCTCCGCGGGCTCGTCGTACAGCCAGACGGCGGCGCCGATCCGGCCCGCCGCCTCGGTGGACAGGGGCAGCGCGTAACTCGCGGCGTAGCCGAGCCGGGCGGCCACTTCGCGGTGGCGGGGGTCGAGGCTGCTGTCGGCGGGCAGATCGGCGTCGACGATCCCGGTCTCGGCGCCCGGGGGCGTGGGCGGTGCGTCGAGGAGCCGCCCGAAGGCGGTGGCGGCGCGGGGGACCGTCTCGATGTGGCCGAGGTCGGCGCGGGTGAGGCCGAGGCCGACGGTGGTGTCGGGGCCGAGCCCGTCGGCCGGCTCGAGGACGAGCAGGCCGCGGCCCGCGCCGACGAGGGCGGCTCCGGCGCGCAGCAGTTCGTGCCGGGCCGCGTCGAGGGTGGCCGTGCGGGCCAGGCGCTCGGTGAGCTCCTGCAACGTGGTCAGATCGGAGACCCAGCCCGCGAGCCGGTCCTGGATCAGGAGGGTCGGTGCCGCCGGTGCCTGTGGGGCGGGCGCGACAGTGTGGGCTGGTGGCGGAACAGTGGAATCGATTCCGGCCACTTTCGGGAGGTGCGGAGCGTTCATGGCTGACGGCTTTCCGGCCGGTGCGTATTGCTCAATAGCATCGCAAACCCCCATGTCATTCTGCGCCGCTAGCAATGTTCTCCACATCTACACGCACTGGTTAGGGGATGTCCAGCATTGTCCAGCTGGGATTCCTGGTGTCCGTGGGAATTCTGTGGCGTATAACGATCTTGGGAACTTGGCTTAAAAGTGCCTGAGGCGACGGCCTATTGCGATCGACTGGGATTGTTCGACAAGGGGTACTCCCAAGCCCTCAGGCATGGGAGGCGCGTCACAGCGGCCGTGATGGGTACGTACTCGGTGATGACCAGGGGCAGTTGAGATCCGCCCGGAACCTGGTGACGGACCCGGGCGTCTTAACTCACGACGACCGTGCCCCATCCTCCCGTGGGGGAGGCGGCGAAGAAGTACGCGGGACAGCAAACGCCAGGCGCCGCCACCCCACGCCACGCTAACGCTCGGCCCTAACGGGTTCCCCATGCCGCAGGCTGGGGTGTGATGCGCCAGTTCTACGCACAGCGAAGTGATCCACACATGGTGTGATGTGGCCCGCCGTGTTCCTCGGCGTGTAAACGGAAAGGAACGAGCGCTCATGCGCGAGATCCTCGGAAGGCGAAGCAGGTTCCTGGCCAGGCTCATCGGCAGGAAGTCTGACCAGAGTCCCGGTCTGATCGGCGCGGCCCTGACCTCTGCCACGGCATGGAAGTGGCCCGTGGTCCCCGGCGTCGGACTCGACCGGCGAGACGGCACCCGCTGCGCCTGCGCCGACCCCGACTGCACGGTGCCAGGAGCCCACCCCCTCGACCCCGGCCTGCTGGCCGCGACGACCGACGAGCGCATGGTGCGCTGGTGGTGGACGAACCGCCCGGACGCGCCCATCGTGCTCGCCACCGGCGCCGGCGCCCCGTGCGCCGTCAGCCTGCCCGCGATCGCCGGAGCGCGCGCCCTGACCGCGCTCGACGAGATGGGCATCAGGCTCGGCCCGGTCGTCGCCACCCCGGCCCGCCTTTTCCTGCTCGTCGCGCCGTACTCCATGGAGCAGTTGGGCGACCTGCTGTACGCCAAGGACTACGTACCGGGCTCACTGCGCTTCCACGGAGAGGGCGGATATCTCGCGTTGCCGCCCTCCGAGACGGGCCAGGGGCCGGTGCGCTGGGAGCGGGCTCCGCTGCCCGGCTCGGCGGCGCCGTGGGTGCCCGATGTCGAGGCCGTGGTGGACGCGGTGGTCGACGCGCTCACTCGTACGGGTGTGAGCGCGCCCGAGTTGTAGGGGAAACGGGCGCGCGCGGAGCCGGGCGCCCGGCAAACGTCGTTAATGTCAGGCCTCATGAACCCCCGCCTGATCGCGCTCATCGGCGTCGTGGCCATTACGGTTCTCCTGCCGCTCGCCGGCGCGTCCGCGGGGCCTGTGAGTGACGGCGACGCGGAAGCCAGGCAGTCGGCGGAGCGGCCGGCGGACGCGGCGCCGGATTCCGACGCGAAACAGCCCTCTACGGAGAAGAAACAGCCCTCTACGGAGGAGTGGACTTCGCAACGCTCCTCTACGGAGGGCGCGGCTTCGGGCGACCGGCCTTCAGAAGAGCGGCCTTCGGACGACCGTCCTTCGGACGACTCCTCGCTCCTCACGGGGCTCGGCTTCGACAGTGCCGCACAGTGCGGCCCCGAACTCACCTCGCCCAAGGGCATCGAAGCCCAGACGTGCGTCCTGACCCAGGGGCACGACACCTGGGGGCGCACGTACTACCGCAACACGACCGGCGATGAGCTGAGCGCCGTACTGAGCGTCATGGCGCCGGGCGGACGCACCGTGCAGGTGCATTGCACGGTCGCCGCCGCGGACGAGCCGGAGACGTGCGAGACGCCTCGGGAGCGTACGACGGGGAATTCCGCGGCGTATTCGGCGGTGGTGGAGTTCGCTGACAGGAGTGGCGGACCGTTGCTCCTGCGCTCCGGAAGCAACTCCGCGCGGCCATAAGTCAGTTGACTCGACAGGTCAGGCGGACAGTGGGCCGGACATGGAAGCGCCCGGTTGCTGGCGACGGGGGATGCACCAGCAACCGGGCTACCTGAACGGTAACAAGAGATCGGCTCTTGGCAAATTCGATCTCGGATATCCGGACAGGGATTTACCTGCGGCGACAGGGAGTTGTGACAGGAGTCACCCACTCCCTTCCGACTGACTGGTGGGTCAGCTCAACGTCACCTGGCGGTTGGTGAGACCGCCGCGCGCCCGGCGCTCCTCCGGCGTGAGCGGGGCCTCGCTGCCCAGCGCCGTGGCGAGCCGTTCGGCGAACTCGGCGGCGGGCTTCTCGATGTCCTCGGCGCCCATGCCGGTCGGCAGGTCCCACACCGGGACCGTCAGGCCGTGCGCCCGGAAGGATCCGACCAGACGGGTGCCTTCGCCGAGGCTCGACGTGCCGGCGGCGTGCAGCCGGGCGAGCGCGTCGAGGAGCTGCTCCTCGGGGTGCGGCATGACCCATCGCAGGTGGTTCTTCTCCGGGGTCTCGCACCAGTACGCGGAGTCTACTCCGGAGAGCTTCACGGTCGGGATGGCGGCGGCGTTCGCCCGCTCCAGGGACGCGGAAACCTCCGGCGAGGCGTTCTCCGAGTCCGGCACCCAGAACTCGAAGCCCGCGTGCACGATCGGCTCGAATGTGCCCTCGGGGTCGAGGAGGTCCTGCAGGCGCGGTCCGTCCGCGGGGGCGCGGCGGGCCTGGACCGGAGAGCCGGGCTCGGCGGTCAGGGCGCGCTGGAGGGTGTCGGCGAGGTCGCGGCTGATGTCGCCGGACGCGGTGTCGTTCTGCAGGCCGAGCAGGACCGAGCCGTCGTCGCGGCGCAGCGCGGGCCAGGCCATCGGCAGGACGGTCGCCAGAAAGACGGAGGGAACGCCGTCCGGCAGCCCGTCCTTGAGGGGCAGTTCGACGGTCGCCGCCGGGACGAGCTCGCGCAGAGCCACCCAGTCGCCCTCGCCGGGCAGGCCTTCGAAGGGGCGGTGCACCAGCTCGGTCACCGCGTGAGCGGCGGCCCGGCCGTGACAGGCCTTGTAACGGCGGCCCGAACCGCAGGGGCAGGGTTCGCGGGCACCGACGACAGGGACCTGCCCGTCCGTCAGCTGCGGCTGCTTGCCCTTGGTCTGAGGGCGCTTCTTGGCCATCTTGGGTGTCTCCCGGATGCGGCTTTCCAGCGTGGCTCTTCGTACGTCTTGGGCGTACGGGCGCGAGCCTAGCCGCTCACCCTTGGGGCGTCGGGTTTCAGCCTCGGTCGGACGGAGTCGTCAGGGGGAGTCGTCAGCAGGAGTCGTCACCCAGGAGTCGACGGTCGGAGTCACCGCTCGCGGTCGTCGAAGGGGTCCGCGTACGCGAGGTCCGGTATCGCCGAGCCCGCGGGGGCGGCGACGCGCGTAGCGAAATCCTCGTGACAGTGCCCGGCTTGTACGACGACCCACACCGTGACCTCGCCGTGGATGTCGTCACGCACGCCCCATGTCTCGGCGAGGGCCGTGATGATGTTGAGCCCGCGCCCGCCGTGCGCGGTGACCGAGGGCGTGGCCGGAACGGGGCGGGTCGGGCCACCGCCGTCCGTCACCTCGACCGTCAGCCTGCCCGTCGCGTCCACGCGCCAGGCGGCCCGGACATCACCGTCGCCCACCATTCCCTCGCCCAGCGGCCTGCCGTGCCGACAGGCGTTGCTGAGCAATTCCGAAAGGATCAGTACGGCATCGTCGATGACCGATTCCGGCACCCCGTTCCCGCGCAGTTGATCACGCATCCGGTGCCTTGCTTCCCCCACGCCCGCCGGGCCATGGGGTACGGCCATGCTCGACGACGCGGGCACCTCCCGTGCCACCACCAACGCCACCCCCGAGACCTCCTTCGCCCCACGCCACGGTGTGAATGCCCCAATGGACTGGACCGGAAACCGGCCAATCCTTGTGTGGTGACGCACTCGTAACGATCGAATACGGACCGAACGCGCCGGTGCACTCCCCGTAACCGACGGGATTGCGGTTAGCGGCGGCCCAACTGGGACAGCACCTGCTTGGGGCGATTGGTGATGATGGCGTCGACGCCGAGTTCGGCGCAGAGCTCCACGTCCTCGGGTTCGTTCACGGTCCACACGTGCACCTGGTGTCCCGCACGTTTGAGTCTGGCGACGTAGGCCGGGTGGTTGCGGACGATCCGCATGCCGGGACCGGCGATCCGGACCCCCGCGGGAAGGCGGCCGTCGCGGTGGCGCGGTGAGACGAACTGCATCAGGTAGACCGTCGGCAGGGTGGGGGACGCGGCCCGCACGCGCTGCAGGGAGCGCGCCGAGAAGCTCATGACGCGTACGGGCGAGGGGCCCTCGGCGGGTGGGGAGTCCAGACCGAAGCGCTTCAGTAGAAGAAGCAGCCTTTCCTCGACCTGACCCGCCCAGCGGGTGGGGTGCTTGGTCTCGATGGCCAGCTGGACGTCGCGCCCCGACGCATTGCTTTCGGCCACCAGCTCAAGGAGCCGCTCCAGGGTGAGGACGGAGGTGTCCTCCCAGTCGGGCAGCTCGTCGGCCTCACCGTGGTTGTTCTTCCAGGAGCCGAAGTCGAGGGTGGCCAGATCGGCGAGCTCCAGGGCCGACACGGCACCCCGGCCGTTCGACGTCCGGTTCACACGACGGTCGTGGACGCAGACGAGATGCCCGTCCGCAGTGAGGCGTACATCGCATTCGAGAGCGTCGGCCCCGTCCTCGACCGCCTTCTTGTACGCGGCCAGCGTGTGCTCGGGGGCGTCTTCGGAGGCTCCGCGGTGGGCGACCACCTGGATCTGTTGCTGTCGTGCGAAGGTCACCGCGTCATGGTGCCATCACGGGGTACTCAAAGGCTTGCCCCAGGGGCGTACACAGAGCCGGATCCACAGGATCGGCTTATGGTGCCCTGACAGCCCATGGGAAAAGCTGACAGCAGACAGATGCACAGTAGGGCACAGCCAGGCCGTGACCGAGAACGACAGCGTGGACCGAGGAGAAGAGCTGTGAGCACCGAGAACGAGGGCAACGAGGTACCCCCGGCCCCGTCAGCGCCCCCTGCGCCGGTGGAGTCTCCCGCTGCTTCCGCCGACGCCGCGACGCACGCCCCCGGGGCGCCCGGCCCCGCCGCGGACGCTCCCTCGCACGCTTCCGGTGCCGGAGCGTGGCCGCCTCCGCCGCCGCCCGCCGTTCCTTCGTACGCCCAAGGTGGAGGGTCGGGCTCCGGATGGGGCGCCTCGTACGAAGCGCAGCACCCGGAGGGATCCAAGCCCGCGGGCCGCCGCGGAGGTCTGATCGCCGCGGTGCTCGTGGCCGCCCTCGTCGCCGGTGGCGTCGGCGGTGGCGTCGGCTTCTGGGCGGCCGACCGGAACGACAACAGCACGGGCTCGACCACGGTGTCCGCGTCGAACACGCCGGCCGACCTCAAGCGCGACCCCGGCACGGTCGCCGACATCGCGGGCAAGGCGCTGCCCAGCGTCGTGACCATCGAGGCCCAGGGCGGCAACGGCGAGGGCGGCACGGGCACCGGCTTCGTCTACGACACGCAGGGCCACATCCTGACGAACAACCACGTCGTGGCCTCCGCGGCCGACGGCGGAAAGCTCGCGGCCACGTTCTCGGACGGCAAGAAGTACGACGCCGAGGTGGTCGGCCGCGCCGAGGGCTACGACGTGGCGGTCCTGAAGCTCAAGAACCCGCCGTCGAACCTGAAGCCGCTCCCCCTCGGCAACTCCGACAAGGTGGCCGTCGGCGACTCCACGATCGCCATCGGCGCCCCCTTCGGCCTCTCGAACACGGTCACCACCGGCATCGTCAGCGCCAAGGACCGCCCGGTGACCTCCAGCGACGGCGCGAGCAGCAAGAGCTCGTACATGAGCGCCCTGCAGACCGACGCCTCCATCAACCCCGGCAACTCCGGTGGTCCGCTGCTCGACGCCGGCGGCGCGGTCATCGGCATCAACTCCGCTATCAAGCCCGCGGAGAGCGGAGGCGGCCTCGGCGGAGGCGGCCAGTCCGGCTCCATCGGCCTGGGCTTCGCGATCCCGGTCAACCAGGCCAAGTACGTCGCCCAGCAACTGATCAAGACCGGCCAGGCGGTCTACCCCGTCATCGGCGCCTCGGTCTCCCTGCAGGAGAGCTCGGGCGGTGCCACGATCTCCCGTGAAGGCGCGAGCGGTACGCAGGCGGTCACCCCGAACGGCCCGGCGGACAAGGCGGGCCTCAAGCCCGGTGACGTCATCACGAAGCTGGACGGCTCGGTGATCGACAGCGGCCCGACCCTGATCGGCCAGATCTGGACCCACAAGCCGGGCGACACCGTCGAGATCACGTACAAGCGCGACGGCAAGGAGCACAAGGTCGACGTGGTCCTGGGCGAGCGCAAGGGCGAGAGCTGACCCGCTACTCTTGTCCCCGCACCGCCGTGAACGGCGGCGCGGGGTGGGTTGCCCGAGCGGCCTAAGGGAACGGTCTTGAAAACCGTCGTGGCGAGAGTCACCGTGGGTTCAAATCCCACACCCACCGCGTTTCTTGAGAGCCTCTGACCAGCGGAATCGGTCGGGGGCTCTCGTTTTTTCAGGCGGTACGCAAGGGCGCTTCGGACGCTCGAGGGTGGTGCCAGCAACACCTTGGAGAGGCCGGGTCGCCGTATGTCCCGGGGCGCTTGGATTCGCGAGTCTTGAGGACGTCAGCACGGTACGTCCCCGGCACCTCCCCGCCGCGAAGATTCGAGGCCCCTCATGAGCACCAGCACATTGCCGTACGCACCCGCTCCCGCTGCTCCTTCCGCCTCCTCCGCCGAGCGCGCTCCGGGGGCACCGGGCTTCTGGCGGGCGCCGTTCGCCGCCTCGACGTACCGGGAGATCGGCTACACCGTGGTGTCGCTGCCCATCGCCATCGTGGGCTTCACGTTCGCCGTGACGATGTTCTCGCTCGGTGTGGGTCTCTTCGTCACCGTGCTCGGACTGCCGGTCCTCGCGGCGGCGTTGGCGGGGGCACGGGGGCTCGGGGCGGCCGAGCGGGGGCGGGCCCGGGTGCAGCTCGGGCTCGATGTCGCCGGGCCCGCTGCCGTGGAGAGGCCGCGGGAGGCCGGTGTGTGGGCGGGGATGCGGGCGCGGCTCTCGGACGGTGCGGGCTGGCGGGCGCTGCTCTTCCAGGTGGTGACGTTCCCCTCGCGGGTCGTGTCCTTCGTCCTCAGCGTGACGTTCCTGGTCACCGGCTGGGTGGTCGCCCTCCTCCCGGCGTACTCCTGGGTGTTCCCGCGGTACGTCGACTGGCCCGGCTACCGGCTGTTCGAGTACACCTCCGGTGGCGAGCGCCATGAGTTCTACCTGGAGTCGCCGGTGCAGATCGCCGGGGCATCCCTGGTCGGCCTCGTCATCGTCTTCCTCACCCCGAAGCTGGTCCGTGCCCTGACGAACATCGACCGTGCGGCGGTGCGTTCGATGCTCGGGCAGCCGCGACGGTAGGCGTGTCGGAGAGCGCGGTAAGGGGCGTCCGCCATTGCGGGCGCCCCTTACCGCGTCACTGGTCGGCCAGCTGTCACGGCTAACCCGTCACGCGTTCCCGGTCAGCCGCGCCGCCGACGCGATCGTCGAGCGGGCCTCGCGTTCCGTGAGGCCGACCTGCAGCGCGGCGGCGATGAGATCGGCGACCAGGGGCTCGCCGATGCCGTTCTCATAGGCGCGGCAGGCGGCCCAGAACAGGCGGGTGTTGCGCTGGCCCTCGTGCGCGGCGAGCACGAACTGGACCAGGCCCTGCCCCCGTAGGGCCGGGGCGGGCATGTGCGGGAGCGTGGGGTGGTAGGCGCGGGGCGGGGGCGTGAGCAGGCGCAGCAGGGCGGGCGGGCACTTCGCCGGAGGGAGGTGGGCGGTGCCGGCCACGGCGCTGTAGACGCCGTGTTCGGTGCGCGAGCCGGGACCCACGAGATAGCCGCCGGCGCCCCTGATGTCGATGCCGGGGGCGAGGCGCCCCGCGGAGTTGGGGACGACGGCGTCGGGCGGGCCCGCGAGCCAGATGTGACGGCCGCCGCTGGGGGTCGCCACGACGACCGTGGCCGGGATCGTGAAGAGGTGGCGCAGTGCCAGTTCACGCAGGGCCGCCGGGGCGTCCGTACCGGACTTGGTGTCCAGGTCGACGCCGATCAGGTGGTGTGGGGGCAGACCGCACGCGATGCCGTAGCCGGTGGCCCAGGGGGCGGCGGCGAAGAGTTCGCGGATACGCCACGGGTCGGTCGACGCGTCGTACACGCCGTGTCCGGGGCGGCCGCATTCGCCGTGACAGGGGGTCGCTTCGGGTTGCTCGTGATGGGGGGAGCGGAGCGCCGGCAGCTTCGTGCGCGAGAGCGGGATGACGGCGAGGCCGCGCTCGGCGGCGGACAGCGCGTGGGCGAGTACGAGTGCGGTGGCATGGCGGTCGATGGTGGCCATGACCTCATTTTCGTACAGGCGTTCGAAGAAAGAAAGGGGGCGGGGCGCGGCGCGCGGACGAAACGCGCGTGCGCACGCCGATCTTCCGGTTGTGACGGAACGCTTCAGCCCGTGCGGCGCCTGGGTTTGAGCCAGCTCTTCGCACCTGAACTGGGTCGTTGGGGGAGCGGAGCACGTTTATCGACTTGTACTCACGCTTGCGGGGGAATTGGGGCTTCCGGGGTGGTTCGCCGGGGATTCGGTGGGCAACTCTGGACTCGCGACGTCGTGCAGAACCCCCAAGGCGGTCGGCCAACTGCTTTGGAACAGGCAGCACTTCAGGTGCGCCCGGTACATCACCGGTGCGTGCCCCCATAACGGAGGAAACTGACATGGCAAGCATCCGCACCGCCCGCGTCATCGCTGCAGCCGCGGCCCTGCCCCTGGCTGCCGCACTCTTCACGGGTGTCGCGACGGCCGACAACGGCTCCTTCGCGAACGACGGATCGAACGCGGGCGTGGCGACTGTCAACGGCAGCGGCGTCGGCGGCAACAACAACGGCAACTCGTCCACGTCGCAGCAGCAGGCTGTCGGTACGGGCGCCTTGAACCAGAACAACACCGCCCAGGTGGACGGCTCGGCGTTCACGGCGATCGACCAGTCGAACGAGAACATCGCCGTCAACTTCACCCACCTCTGGTGAGGTGACGGCGCCCGGGGTGGCGCCCCGGGTGTGCTCGCAGGGGTGAGTGGCGTTCTGCGCGGCGGTGCATCTGCACCGCCGCGCAGTCGTGTGCGCGGTGTGTGGGGCCGCGCGTAGCCCGCCTCTCGTATCCGGGGTGATCTCTTGACACCGCGACAGTTTCTGACGGACAGTCAGAAACCACTGTCGGTGCGACGCCCTTACGCGAAGGAGAGGCCGCCGCCGTGCACCTCGCCCCCACCGAACGCCAACAGCGGCTGCGCACCGAACTGCGCGCCTACTTCCGCGCTCTGATGCCGGACGGGCCGCCCGAAGGCGGCGACCTGGCGGGCCAGCGCCGACTGCTGCGGCGCATCGGGGCCGACGGGATGCTCGGCCTCGGCTGGCCGGTCGAGTACGGCGGGCAGGGGCGCGGGCCCGACGAGCAGTTCGTCTTCTTCGACGAGGCCTACCGCGCGGGTGCCCCCGTATCGATGGTCACCCTGAACACAGTCGGGCCGACCCTCATGAAGTACGGCACCGAGGAACAGAAGGCCGCTTTCCTGCCGCGCATCCTCAGCGGTGACGTCGTCTTCGCGATCGGGTACAGCGAGCCGTCGGCGGGCACGGACCTGGCCTCGCTCCGCACGCGGGCGGTGCGCGAGATCGAGGGCCCAGCCGACCCGGCCGGCCCAGCCGACCCGGCCGACCCCGAGGGCACGTGGGTCATCGACGGGCAGAAGATCTTCACGTCGAACGCCCAGAACGCCGACTGGATCTGGCTGGCCTGCCGCACCGACCCGGAAGCCCCCAAGCACCAAGGCATCTCGATCATTCTCGTGCCGACCGACGCTCCCGGGTTCTCGTGGACGCCGATCGAGACGGTGGGCGGTCTGACGACGACGGCGACGTACTACGACGGAATACGCGTGCCCGCCGGGAACCTCGTCGGCGAGGAGAACGGCGGCTGGGGGCTCATCACCAACCAGCTCAACCACGAGCGGGTGGCGCTCGCCGCGATCGGCATGCAGGCCGAGGACTTCTACGCCGCGGCCCTCGCCTTCGCCCGTACACCCGATCCCGTGACGGGCGAACGCCGGATCGACGCTCCGTGGGTCCGTTCCAGGCTGGCGGAAGCGCAGGCGCGGCTGGCGGCGACGCGCCTGCTCAACTGGCGTCTGGTGGGCGATGTCGGGGCGGGTGCGCTGGCGCCGGGAGACGCGAGCGGCGTGAAGTTCGCGGGAACCGAATCGGCGGTGGAGGTGTACCGCATATGTCAGGAAGTCACGGGCCAGGCGGGTCTGGTCCGGGCCGGCTCGCCCGGCTCCCTGACGCTCGGCACGGCCGGTGAGGGGGAGCTGGAGCGGATGAACAGGGCCGCGCAGATCAATACGTTCGGGGGCGGGGTGAGCGAGGTGCAGCGGGAGATCGTGGCGACGATGCGCCTCGGGATGCGGAGGGGACGGCGATGACCGATCCGGCGACGTCCGATCCGGCGATGCCCGGCCTGGCGATGACCGATCTTTCGTACGAGGCGCTGGCGGCCTTCGAGGGGCGGGCCGCCGCCACGTCGGGCGAGGGCAAGGACCCGGTCAACGAACCGATGATCCGGCACTGGTGCGAGGCCATGGGCGACAGGAACCCGGCCTACGCGGGGACAGATCCGGTCGCGCCGCCGACGATGCTCCAGGCCTGGACGATGGGCGGACTCTCCGGGCATCAGGGGCGTTCGGCCGCGTACGACGAACTGTTCGCGCTCCTGGACGGCGCGGGCTACACCTCTGTCGTCGCGACGGACTGCGAGCAGGAGTACCTGCGGCCGCTGCGGCCGGGGGACGAGATCACCTTCGACGCGGTCATCGAGTCGGTGTCGGAGCGCAAGACGACCAAGCTGGGCACGGGCCATTTCGTCACGACCCGCATGGACGTCAGGGCCGGAGGAGAACTGGCGGGGACCCACCGCTTCCGCATCCTCAAGTACGCGCCCGCGCGGAGGAAACCCCAGGGCAAGCGGCCCCGCCCGGTGATCAACCGCGACAACGCGGGATTCTGGGAAGGCGTGGCCCGCCACCAGCTCCTGATCCAGCGCTGCGGCGGCTGCCAGACGCTGCGTTTTCCCTGGTTGCCCGGCTGCAACGCCTGCGGGTCGCTCGACTGGGACACGGTCGAGGCGAGCGGCGAGGGCACGGTCTACTCGTACGTCGTCATGCATCACCCGCCCTTCCCCGCCTTCGATCCGCCGTACGCCGTCGGTCTCATCGACCTGGCGGAGGGCGTGCGCATGGTGAGCAACGTGGTGGGCGTGCCCGGTGACAAGGTGCGGATCGGGCAACCGGTGCGGCTCGAGTTCCAGCGGGTGGACAAGGAGTTGGATCTGCCGGTGTTCCGGGCCGCCGAGAGCATGGCGGGGGGCGGGGTCTGACATGGACTTCACACCCACGGAGGAGCAGGCCGCGGCACGGGATCTCGCCGCGGAGATCTTCGGGGATCTGTCCACCCCCGAGCGGCTCGCGGCGGCGGGTTCGGGGTCGGGTTCGGGTTCGGACGCCGAGCTGTGGAAGGCGTTGTGCGCGGCGGGGCTGCCGGGAGCGGTGGAGGACGTCGGGTTGCTCGGCCTCGTGCTGCTGCTCGAGGAGCAGGGGAGGACGACGGCACAGGTGCCCTTCGCGGCGAGCTGTGTCTACGGGCTGCTCGCGGTGGCCGCACACGGCACGGTGGAGCAGCGGGATCGGCTGCTGCCGGGACTGCGGGACGGTACGGCGGTCGCGACGGGGGCTTTCCCGGCGCGGGGTGGCGTGGCTGTCGCCGCGGAGGGAGCTTCGGCCGATGCGGGGTACGGCGCTGATCCCGGAGCGCAGGCGGGACCGACCGGAAGATTGACCGGGGTGGTGCCGTGGGTGCCGTGGCTGCGGGATGCCACGGAGGTCCTGGTGGCGGTGCGCGACCCGGCGCCGCAGGGCGGTCCTCCGGGTGGCCACAGCCTGTGGAGAGTACGGGTGGCCGATGCGCAGACCGAGCCGGTGGAATTGACCGCACCGTGGGCGGCGGGGCGGCTGGTCCTGGACCGGACTCCCGGGGAGCGCATCGGAGGGGAAGGGGCGTACGAGGACGTCCTGGCGAGCGCGCGGACAGCCTTCGCGGGATTGCAGGCCGGGGTGTGCGCGGGGTCGTTGGCGCGCGCGGTGGCCCACACGAACGAGCGGCAGCAGTTCGGGCGCCCCCTGGCGGCCAAGCAGGGGGTGCAACTCCGGGCGGCGGACGCCCACATGGACACCGAGGCGATACGGGTCACGGCGTACGAGGCGGCCTGGCGGCGCGACGCGGGTCTGGCGTACGGCACCCACGCCTTGACCGCCGCGTGGTGGGCATCGGAGGGCGGCAAGCGCGTGGTGCACGCGGGCCAGCATCTGCACGGCGGCACGGGGGCCGACCTCGACCATCCCGTACACCGGCACTTCCTGTGGGGACGGCAGTTGGACGCGTACCTGGGGTGCGGCAGCGAAGTCCTGGCTGAGATGGGCGACTTGACAGCTCGGGGTACGGAGGGCAGGGGGGGACGACGTGATGGGGGACGAGACGACATGACCGGGAGACAGCAGGCCTACGGGGCTGGAGGGGCTGGAGAAACTGGAGGAGCGGGAGCGGCTGAAGGAGTTGAAGGAGGCGGCGGTATGCGGGTCGGGGACGAGTTGCCGGAGCTCACCATCCCGGTCACCCGGACGCTGATCGTCTCCGGCGCGATCGCCTCGCGGGACTACCAGGACGTGCACCACGACGCCGCGGCGGCACAGGAGAAGGGCTCCCCCGACATCTTCATGAACATCCTCACCACGAACGGCCTGGTCGGCCGGTACATCACCGACCACTTCGGTTCCGGGGCGATCCTGCGCAAGGTGGCGATCAGGCTGGGAGCGCCCAACTATCCCGGTGACACGATGGTGTTGAGCGGTTCCGTGGCTCAGGTCGAGGGTGACACGGCCACGGTGAAGGTGGTCGGGGCCAACGGCACAGGCAAGCACGTCACCGGCACCGTCACGGTCACCGTCCCGGGCGGGGCACGAGGCGAGGCGCGAGGCGGTCCACCAGGCAGACCACGAGGCGAGGCACCCGGCAGGACATCGGCGGGGGGCGCGGCATGAGCGTACGCAGACGCGACGTCCTCGGCGGGAGGGCCGCCGTGGTCGGGATCGGGGCCACCGAGTTCTCCAAGGACTCGGGGCGCAGTGAGCTCAGGCTCGCCGTGGAGGCGGTGGGCCTCGCGCTCGCCGACGCCGGGCTCAGCCCCGCCGACGTGGACGGCATGGTCACGTTCACCATGGACACCAACCCGGAGATCACCGTCGCGCAGGCGGCCGGGATCGGGGAGCTGTCGTTCTTCTCCCGCGTCCACTACGGCGGAGGCGCGGCCTGCGCGACCGTCCAGCAGGCGGCGCTCGCCGTGGCGAGCGGAGTGGCCGAAGTCGTCGTCTGCTACCGCGCGTTCAACGAGCGTTCGGGGCGCCGCTTCGGTTCGGGCGTGCAGCACCGGGAGCCGTCGGCGGAGGGCGCGGCGCTCGGCTGGGCGCTCCCCTTCGGGCTGCTGACGCCCGCGTCCTGGGTGGCGATGGCGGCCCAGCGCTATCTGCACACGTACGGCCTGACGCCCGACGCCTTCGGACATGTCGCGGTCACCGACCGGAAGTACGCGGCGACCAACCCGGCGGCCTACTTCCACGGGAAGCCGATCACCCTCGCGGACCACGCCGCCTCACGCTGGATCGTCGAACCGCTGCGCCTCCTGGACTGCTGCCAGGAGACCGACGGCGGCCAGGCGATCGTCGTGACGAGTGTGGAGCGGGCCCGCGACCTGCCGAAACCACCGGCAGTGATCACGGCGGCGGCTCAGGGGGCGGGCCGGGCGCAGGAGCAGATGACCAGCTTCTACCGCGACGACCTGAGCGGGCTGCCGGAGATGAGCGTGGTGGCGCGGCAGTTGTGGCGCGGCTCCGGACTCGCGCCCGGCGACATCGACGTGGGCATCCTCTACGACCACTTCACTCCGTTCGTGTTGATGCAACTGGAGGAGTTCGGTTTCTGCGGGCCGGGCGAGGCGGCGGACTTCGTGGCCGAGGAGACGCTGCCGCTGAACACGCACGGAGGGCAGCTCGGAGAGGCGTATCTGCATGGGATGAACGGCATAGCGGAGGCGGTCCGGCAGGTGCGCGGCACGTCCGTGAACCAGATACCGGGCGCGGCGCGCACGCTGGTCACCGCGGGCACCGGTGTCCCGACATCGGGGTTGATTTTGGCGGCGGACGGCTGAACGCGGAGCGTGTCACCGCCGCGGAAGCGGCCCCGGGCCCTTCACTCGGCGTATGCGTTGCCAAAAGCTGATGATGGGACTTGTCCTCGCCGTCGCGCTCACCACTCTGGTCGTGGGCGTGCCGCCGAGCGGCGCCGTGAGCAGAGCCGAGGCCAAGGAGCGTGCGGCCGGAGCGGAGGGAGCGGCCGGGTGGCCGGCCGGGGTGTCGACCTTCCGCGGACGGGCCTTCGACACCTGCCTCGCGCCGTCCGCCGACACGATGCGCCGCTGGAAGGCCTCCGCCTACGGAGCGATCGGCATCTACTACGGGGGCCGCGGCCGGGCCTGCAAGCGCCAGCCGCAGCTGACGCCCGGCTGGATGCGCAAGGTGCGGGCGCAGGGGTGGAAGGTGCTGCCGGTGTACGTCGGGTCGCAGTCGCCCTGCGTCTACGCGAAGCACAAGAAGGGCGTACGCATGGGGCGCTACCCCGTGCGGCAGGGGATGAGGGAGGGGCGTGACGCGGTACGCGAGGCGAAGGCACTCGGGATGCGGCGGCTCAGCCCGCTCTATCTGGACATGGAGGCGTACGCCTACCGGCAGAAGTGGTGCGCGCACGGCACCCTCGCCTTCGTGCGCGCCTGGAACCGCGAGGTGCGCAGGCAAGGGTACGTCCCGGGGTTCTACAGCAGTGCGAACTCCGGCGTTCGGCACATGGAGACGGCGCGGCGGGCAGGGGTGCGTGACCTGCCGTCGGTGATGTGGTTCGCGCGCTGGCACACGCGGCCGCACCTGTACCGCGAGCCGGTGCTGCGGCGCGACGCGTGGCACCCTGAGCGGCGCATTCACCAGTACGCGGGGAACGTGACGGAGCGCCACGGCGGACGTACGCTCAAGATCGACCGGAACCTCGTGCACGCACCGGTGGCGCGAATCGGCTAGGCCCCCGCGACGCCTGCCGAGGGGCCGGAAGCGCGGCACTCTCGGGGGTGAACCCTCAGGGGTGTGCTCCGCCTCCTCCACCTTCAGGAGGTGGAGCTACCACCCCGCGTACAACCTGAGGCGGACACGGCTTAGGGACCTGCGGCCGATCCGCTGAAGTAGGGGGCGCTTCTAGCGTGGAGCCATGACCGTATCCATGGTGCCCATGTGCACCAGCGCATCGAAGGCCGCGACGCGGACAGCGAGTCCTTCGGCGTATCCGTCGTTCGCGTCGTACGTCCGGGCACGTCAGCCCGTGTTGCTGCGCACCGCGCGCTCGCTGACCGCGAATCCCAGCGATGCCGAGGATCTGCTGCAGACCGCCCTCACCAAGACCTATGTCGCGTGGGACCGGATCGAGGACCATCGGGCGCTCGACGGCTATGTGCGCCGGGCCCTCCTGAACACCCGGACCTCGCAGTGGCGCAAGCGCAAGGTCGACGAGTTCGCCTGTGACGAGCTGCCCGAGCGCGAGGTGACGCCGGTCGCGGACCCGGCCGAGCAGCAGGTGCTGAGGGACGCGATGTGGCGCGCGATCATGAAGCTGCCGGCGCGGCAGCGGGCGATGGTCGTCCTGCGGTACTACGAGGATCTCAGCGAGGCCCAGACGGCCGAGGTGCTCGGGGTGTCCATCGGCACCGTGAAGAGCGCGGTGTCGCGTGCGCTCGGCAAGCTCCGCGAGGACCCGGAGCTCACGCCGGTCCGCTGAGCCGTCAGCGGACGATCGGTGCCCTCGGTGGTCGATCGAGGGTTGTCGACCGGTGGCCCCGCCCCGATGATCGTCGCGGCTCCGCCGGACCTTTCTTCTCCCGACCTAGTGACATACCGTGCGGTATGCGGCAACAATCTGGCGAGCCCTACTGCCAGGTAGGTCATTCGGGAGCCGCCCCGGATGAATGCCGCGCGCCCACCGGGAGGACGCCGTGCTGAGCACGATGCAGGACGTACCATTGACCGTCACCCGCATCCTCCGGCACGGGACGACCGTGCACGGGTCGTCGCAGGTCACCACGTGGACCGGCGAGTCCGGCCCGCAGCGCCGCAGCTTCCGCGAGATCGGTGAACGCTCGGCCCAGCTGGCGCACGCGCTGCGCGAGGACCTCGGGGTCGACGGCGACGAGCGTGTCGCGACGTTCATGTGGAACAACGCGGAACACGTCGAGGCCTACTTCGCGGTCCCCTGTATGGGCGCCGTCCTGCACACCCTCAATCTCCGGCTTCCCGCCGACCAGTTGACCTGGATCGTGAACCACGCGGCCGACCGGGTCATCCTCGTCAACGGCTCCCTCATCCCGCTGCTCGCGCCCCTCCTTCCGCAGCTCCCGACCGTCGAGCACCTGGTGGTCTCGGGCCCGGGCGACCGCTCGCCGCTGGCCGGAATCCAGGCGCGGGTGCACGAGTACGAGGACCTGATCGCCGCCAAGCCCACGACGTACGACTGGCCCGATCTCGACGAGCGCACCGCCGCCGCCATGTGCTACACCTCCGGCACCACCGGCGACCCCAAGGGCGTCGTCTACTCCCACCGCTCCATCTACCTGCACTCGATGCAGGTCAACATGAGCGAGTCCATGGGCCTGACGGACGCGGACACCACCCTCGTGGTCGTCCCGCAGTTCCACGTCAACGCCTGGGGCCTGCCACACGCGACGCTGATGACCGGCGTGAACATGCTGATGCCGGACCGTTTCCTGCAGCCCGCCCCGCTCGCCGAGATGATCGAGACGGAGAGGCCCACGCACGCGGCCGCCGTCCCCACCATCTGGCAGGGGCTGCTCGCCGAGCTCTCCGCGAAGCCGCGTGACGTCAGCTCGCTCGGCCAGGTCACCATCGGCGGCTCGGCCTGCCCACCCTCGCTGATGGAGGCGTTCGACAAGCTGGGCATGCGGGTCTGCCACGCCTGGGGCATGACGGAGACCTCCCCGCTGGGCACGGTCGCCCGGCCGCCGGCCAAGTCCATCGGCACCGACGACGAGTTCGCCTACCGCCTCACCCAGGGCCGCTTCCCGACCGGCGTCGAGGCCCGCCTGGTCGGCCCCGGCGGCGAGCACCTGCCCTGGGACGGCGAGTCCGCGGGCGAGCTGGAGGTGCGCGGGCCGTGGATCGCGGGCGCCTACTACGGCGGCGCGGGCGGCGAGGAGCTCAAGCCCGAGGACAAGTTCAGCGCGGACGGCTGGCTGAAGACCGGCGACGTCGGTGTGATCAGCTCCGACGGCTTCCTGACGCTCACCGACCGTGCGAAGGACGTCATCAAGTCGGGCGGCGAGTGGATCTCCAGCGTCGAGCTGGAGAACGCGATCATGGCCCACCCGGATGTCGCGGAGGCGGCGGTCGTCGCCGTCCCCGACGACAAGTGGGGCGAACGCCCGCTCGCCACGGTCGTGTTGAAGGAGGGCGCGAGCCTCGAATACGCCGCCCTGCGCGACTTCCTCGCGGGCACCATCGCCAAGTGGCAGCTCCCCGAGCGCTGGGCGATCGTGCCGGCGGTGCCCAAGACGAGCGTCGGCAAGTTCGACAAGAAGGTGCTCCGCAGGCAGTACGCGGCCGGGGAACTGGACGTCACGAAGCTCTGACGGCAAACGCGTCGCGCCGCTCCCCCGCGGGAGCGGCGCGACGCCATGTCCTGATGAGGGCAGGGACCCAGTGCCCTAGTTCGTGCCGATCTTCGCCAGCAGGTCCACGATGCGGCCCTGCACCTCGCTGCTCGTGGACCGCTCCGCGAGGAAGAGCACCGTCTCCCCCGCCGCGAGCCGCGGCAGCTCCGTCTCGTCGACGGCGGCGGTGTAGACGACGAGCGGCGTGCGGTTCAACTGGCCGTTCGCGCGCAGCCAGTCGATGATCCCGGCCCTGCGGCGACGCACCTGCATCAGGTCCATCACCACCAGGTTCGGCCGCATCTGCGCCGCGAGCGTCACCGCGTCCGCGTCGCTCTCGGCGTGCGCGACCTGCATGCCACGCCGTTCGAGCGTCGCGGTCAGGGCGAGCGCGATCTCCTCGTGTTCCTCGATGAGCAGGACGCGCGGCGGGTGCTGCTCGCTGTCGCGGGGCGCGAGGGCCTTCAGGAGTACGGCGGGGTCGGCTCCGTACGCCGCCTCGCGCGTCGCCTGGCCGAGTCCCGCCGTGACGAGCACGGGAACCTCGGCGGCGACGGCGGCGGTGCGCAGCGACTGCAGAGCCGTACGCGTGATCGGTCCGGTCAGCGGGTCCACGAACAGCGCCGCGGGGAACGCCGCGATCTGGGCGTCGACCTCCTCGCGGGAGTTCACGATGACGGGACGGTACCCGCGGTCGCTCAGCGCCTGCTGCGTGGTCACGTCGGGCGCGGGCCAGACCAGGAGGCGCCGCGGGTTGTCCAGCGGCTCGGGCGGCAGCTCGTCGTCCATGGGCTGCGGCTGGGGCCGGTTGGCGACCTCGACGGCGCCGCCGGGGCCGTCCAGCGGCTCCGGGCCCTCGTCGGCGTCCTCGTCAGGGGCGCCGATCGCGTACGCCCGGCCTGTGCCCTCGCTGGAGGACGCGATCCGGGACTGCGGGTGGCCCTGCGCCTGGGGGTGCGGGCGTGCCGCGGCCTCGGGGCGGTCATCGCCTGCGGGGGCGGGCGGAGTGGACAGCCTGCGGCGGCGCCCCGAGCCTCCGACGGAGCCACCGAGGGAGCCGCCGAGGGAGTGGGACTGCGGCTGCCCCGGAGCCGCGGGCTGCGCAGGCACAGGCGCCGGCTCGGGCAGGGGTCCCGCGGTGGGCCGCTGCGGTGCGGCCGGGGCAGGGGCCGGGGCGGCGGGCTGGGGCTGCCCCTGGGGCGGTACCTGAGGGGCGGGCGGTGCCTGAGACGCCTGCTGCGGCTGAGGGGCCTGAGGGGCCTGAGGGGGCTGCTGGGTGGGGCGAGCCTGTTGGGCCGGGGAAGACTGCGCGGGGTGCGGAGGCTGCGGAGCTGTCGCCGGAGCGCCCGGCGCACCAGGCGCACCAGGCGCGGTGGTCGCACTCGGAGCACCAGGCGCGGCCGGCGCCTGGCCCTGCTGCCGCAGCCCGAGACGGCGCTGCTGCTGCTCGGCGATCTGCTGGCCGAACGGCACCCCTTGCCCGAGCGTGCGCACGCTGAACGCGCGCCCCTGCGTCGAGTTGGGGTCACCGGGCGCGGCCTCGGCGGGCAGCGGCTGCGCGGCCCTCGCCTGGGTCCCGCGCTCGGGCGGGAGCGCGACGCCCCTGCCCGGCGTGTGGACGCCCCGTGCCGGAGTGCCTTCGGCGTACGTCGTGGGCTGCGAGGGAACACCGGCGGGCGGCGTAGCCTGCGCGCCCCCCGCAGGACCGGCGGTCGCGGGCGCCGCAGGAGCGGCAGGCGCCCTCGGCGCGGCGGAAGCGGAAGCAGTCCCCTGCCCCTGCTGCGGCCCGTGTCCCTGTCCTTGACCCTGGCTCTGACCCTGACCCGGACCCTGGCTCTGGTCCTGACCCTGTTCCTGTGCCGGACGTGACCGGCGGCGGCCCGTCGGCGCCTCCGGGGGGTGCGGCTGCGGCGGGGTGTGGTCGTTGCCCGGGTGGTGCAGGGCGGCTTCGTGCTGCCCCGTGTCGTCCTGGTCCGCGGACGCGGGCGGGAGCGCGAAGACGCGCCCACTGGGTGCCTCCTCGGCGGCTGCCCGCTCCTTGGCGGCGGCCAGCGCACGGCGACGCCGCCCCGTCGGACGGGGCGAACCCTGGCCCGCGTCACCGGCGACGGCGCCCGGCCCGGCGACAGCCACAGCCGTCCCGGCCCCGGAACCCCCGGCGGCAGCACCCTCCTGCCCACCACCGCCCGAAGGCAGAGCGGGCGGCAACGCCAACTGGTCGTCGTTCCGTCGAGCCCGCTGCCCGGAAGCGGCAGGGGCCACCGCCCCCGCGGGAACCGGCACGCCCTGCGGCGGCACCGTCTCCCCCAGAGCCGCGGACCCGGCAGCATGCTCGGCAGCCGTCACCACGGAGCCGACGGAGCCCACAGCGCCTCCGGAGCCGACCGCGCCCCCGGTCTCCGGGGAAGCCATGGCCCGCTCGGCGGCGCTGGGCCGGCCGCGTCGGCGCCCGGTCCCACCGGAAACCCGCACACCTTCGCCCAGCGAGGGCGCCTCCGGGGCAACCGACGCGGCGGCTTCGGCGACCTGAGCCGCCGCGGTCTGAGCGGCCGTGCCCTGCGTCTCCGCGGCCTGCCTCTCCGCGCCCTGCGTCGCGTCGGCCTCCGCCGCACGCCGCCCGCGCCGACGACCGGTCCCGCTGGGCGAACCCTCGGGCCCGGCGCCACCAGCGACAGCACCCCCCGAAGTCCCGCCGTCGGAAACACCGGAAACGCCGGAAACACCGGAAACGCCGGAACCGTCGGAACCGTCGGAAACCGAACTCTCCAGGAACGAGTCGACCGAGGGGGCGGCAGCCCGCCGGGCCCGTCGTCGACCGCCACCCGTGGCGGGCGAAGCCTGCGCCGGCACCACGACCGAGGAGCCGACGGAGCCGCCCGCCACCGCAGGAGCAACCTCCGGGGCAACGTCGCGGGCCACCTCGGGAGCAACTTCGCGGGCAACCTCAGGGGCCGCGGAGACCGCGCCGCCACCCGCACCGATCGGCACTTCGAGAACGTACGCATTGCCGCTCATCCCCGGCACCTCATGCGTCTGCAGCACACCGCCGTGCGCCCGGACGATGCCCCGGACGATCGGCTCGTGCACCGGGTCTCCGCCGGCGTACGGACCCCGCACCTCGATGCGGACGACCTCGCCGCGCTGAGCCGCGGCCACGACCACCGTCGAGTCCACGTACCCACCGGCGGCCACGGCCGAAGGAGCCGCACCGGCGCGCGCGTTGCCCGTGGCGTCGATCCCCGCCACGTCGGCGACCAGGTGGGCGAGCGCCGTGGCGAGCCGCCCCGGGTCCACTTCGACCTCGATCGGCGGCGCGTGCACCGCGAACTGCGCGCGGCCCGGCCCGATCAGCTCGACCGCGCCCTCCACGCCGCTCGCGACGACGGCATCGAGCATGACCTTCACGCACGACAACTGGTCAGCGCCCGAGTCGAGCGACTGGAAGCTCAGCACATTGTCGACAAGGGTGGTGATGCGCGCGTATCCGGCCGAAAGATGATGAAGGACCTGATTCGCCTCGGGCCACAACTGGCCCGCGTCGTCCGACGCGAGGGCCGACAGCTCGCGACGCAGCTCGTCGAGCGGACCCCGCAGCGAGGAACCGAGCACGGCGAGCAACTGCTCGTGCCGGGCGGCCAGAGCGTCGTACCGCGCCTTCTCCCGCTCGGCGAGCTCCTCGAACCGGTCCTTCTCGCGCTCGGCGAGCGCCGCGTAGCGCTCCTGCTCGGCCGCGATCTCCTCGGCGCGCTGCTCGGCGGCGGCGGCGAGTTCCGCCGTGTGCCGCTCGGTCGCCGCCCGCAGCTCTTCGGTGCGCCGCTCGGTCGCGGCCTGCATCTCCGCCGCGTGCTGCGCGATCGCGGCCTCGTGCTCCTCGGCCAGCGCGTCGTAGGGCCGCCGGTCGGTGAAGGTCATGACCGCGCCGACGAGCTGGTCCCCGTCCCGCACCGGCGCAGTCGTCAGGTCGACGGCGACACGGTCACCGCTCTTGGACCACAGGACCTGCCCCCGCACCCGGTGCTTGCGCCCGGAGCGGAGCGTGTCCGCGAGCGGGGACTCCTCGTAGGGGAAGGGCTCACCGTCGGCGCGCGAGTGGAGCACCAGGTGGTGCAGTTCCTGCCCGCCCAGATCGCTGGCCCGGAAACCCAGTATCTGCGCGGCGGCCGGATTGACGAGGACGACGCGTCCCTCGGTGTCCGTCCCGACGACACCTTCGGCGGCGGCGCGCAGGATCATCTCGGTCTGCCGCTGCGAGCGCGCGAGTTCGGCCTCGGTGTCCACGGCGCCCGAAAGGTCGCGTACGACGAGCATGAGCAACTCGTCGCCGGTGTAGCCGTAATTGTCGTACGCGTCCCGGATGTCCTCGAGGTTCGAGCTGGTGACCTCCACGGGGAACTCGCTGCCGTCGGTGCGGCGCGCGGTCATCCGCGTCGGCTTCGTCCGCCCGCGCTCGTCGATGGACTCGGGCCTGCGCATCGATCCGGGAATGAGCCGGGAGTCGAACTCCGGCAACAGATCGAGAAGCCCGCGTCCCACGAGGGCGGTGCCCGGTGTCTCGAACGCCTCCAGCGCGATCGCGTTCGCGTTCACGACGGTCCCGTTCGCGTTCACGAGGATCAGCGCGTCCGGGAGCGCGTCGAGTATGGCTGCGAGGCGAGCAGCGCCTCGGGATGGCCTGCTGCTCACGACGACGCTTCCTCCCTGGTTACTGCTGCTTGCCGACTCGCCCAGGCCATCTTGCCCCGCGGCCCGCGGCGTGTCACGGGAGGGAGTCTACGGGGAGTGGTTGTGCGCGCGACGCCGGATGAGAGGGAGGTCGCACGCAGAAGATGTGAGGCTTCCGTACCCCCTGGTCACGACGGGGTTGCGGCGGGGCGGATCCGGCCGTGGCCGGGAACCGGACTCGTAGGTGGCCGAAAACAGCTCGGCCGTTGTCGGGCAACGGCGGTTTCGCTGAAGTCGGAGTCGGGTTCGGAACCAGGTTCGCGGTCAGGTCGGCGGTCACGTTCGGAGTCAGGTGGGGACGCCGGGCAGCACCGGGACGAGCGCGTCCCACCGGGAGATCTCGCATCCGTTGCTGCGGTTGTACGTCGCGTCGACGGGCCGGCCGTTCCAGGTTCCGGTGATGCGAGCGGTGGCGGGGCCGCCGTACTGCATGGTGCAGTTCGCGTCGGCCGGCGTGGCCGCGAACGTGTCGGTGCCCCACGTCCCCTGGTCGAGCTTCGCGCACGCCTCCTTCGCCCGCGGGTGCGTGCCGCCCGCCGGGTGGCACTCCAGCTCGAACGTCCCGGTCCGGCCGTCCCCGGCGTTGTCGACCTCCACCGTGAGCCGGTCGGGCGTCGACTCGGTCAACGGCATCGGCAGGGGCAGGGGCAGGGGCCCCATGTCGGCGTGGGCGACGACGGGGGCGACGGACAGCGCGGCGACGGACGCGGCGGCGGTGAGGACGAGACGGCGCAGCATGACGGGGCTCCACTGGGTGCGGGGTACCGGGTACGCGAACACGTACGGGCTCTACCGCGTCTAACGCCGTTGACGCCGTGACGTTGCGGGCACGGAAAGACGCTTTGCCCTGCGGGCCGCCCGACTAGTACCGTGGAAGCCGCGATTGGTGACACGCCGCCAGGCTGTGTCATCATCTGCACGCACCCCTCGCGCTCGCGCTCGGAGTGCAAGCTGGAGGCGTCGCCTAGTCCGGTCTATGGCGCCGCACTGCTAATGCGGTTTGGGACTTAAATCCCATCGAGGGTTCAAATCCCTCCGCCTCCGCTGCAAGATCCGAAGCCCCGGTCCTGATGGACCGGGGCTTCGGCGCTTCCCCCTCGCAGGGGACGTTTCCGCAGGTCGCAAGGGGTGCGGCAAACGGATTTCACATGGCGGCGGCGGTCATGTAATGTTCTTCCTGTCGCCGCGAACGGGCCGAAAGGCCGGGGAGCGAAGACAGAAAAAGGAAAAAACAAGCACTCGTAGCTTAACGGATAGAGCATCTGACTACGGATCAGAAGGTTGCAGGTTCGAATCCTGCCGAGTGCACACAGGTAAGAGGCCCCCGGAGATCATCCGGGGGCCTCTTGCGTTGCCCGTACAGCAGCGAAGTACAGCAACACTGGGTCAGCGAGTGCCTGCCGACTCCACGGGGGTGGCCGTCTCGAAGATGTGATCCAGCGCGGTCAGATATCCCGCCGTCAGAGGCGCCGGGCCGACGCGGCGTAGGTGGAGCACCGGAGACAGGGCAGGGGTGAGGCCGTCCACGGGAGTGGTGACCAGGAGTTCGTCATCGGCGCGGTAGAGGTCTGCCCGAAGCCCAGGGTGGGTTACGAGCTTGATCCCAGGGACGTCTGCCAGCGAGGGGAAGACTTCCATCAAGGTCACGTCTTGGCCGGCGGCGGGAGCGGCGATGCGAACCCGTACCCCGGCCTCGGTCTTCGCAACGAGCATCGCGTGCAGGTCGAAGACTGCGTTGGTCAAGAAGATCGGGTTGGAGATCGCGAGGTCGATCACGCTGGTTGCTTCGAGCAGCGTTCCACGCCACAGGCCGTGTGGAACGGCGCCGCGGCTCGGGTAGCAGGCCATCAGCTCGTCACGAGGGCTCACACTGGAACGATGCCGCTCGTCGAGCATGGGCCACAAGTAGTACGGGTCGATGCGGAGCACCTTGGCCACCGCGTGCGCATTTCGTGCGTGAGGGATGCGCGTTGTTGTGATCCATCGATCCACGCTCTTCGGGTCTATCCCCAAGTGGTCTGCCAGTCCTTCCGTAGTGACGTTGGCAGCGACCATCGCCGCTCGCAGACGCTCGTTCGCGAGCCCTTGATCTTGTGCCAGGGTTGAAGGGGATCGATTCGACATGGCTCGACTCCTTCGAATCGGTCAGGCCGCGTCCGCTCAAATCGGGCGCGGCCCTCTTGTTTCCCGCCCGTCAGGCCTCAGGGTCGTGCTTGCCCCAGCGGGCGACAGTCGCGCGGGAGATGTTCGTGAGCTCAGCAATGCGTCGGTAAGGGACGCCAGCATGGACGGCCTGCACGACGAGGGGGCGCAGAGCAGTGTCCAGGCGGTCCAGCTCAGCTACGAGCCGCAGACGCTGCTCGCCAGGAGTCATCAGTTCCCGCACGGCCTTGGCGCGAGCATCTTCAGGGGTCCCTTCCGGAACATCTGAAGAGGGCGCGGTGACTACACGAGGTTGGCGCTGCTGAACACCCTTGCTGCGACTGCGAGTTCGCCGAGTGGACATGGCTCCATAGTCCCGATTCGTCTCGCATGAGACAACCTGTCTTGCAGGACTCGCATATGCCAGTTCGGGACGGAGCCAAACCAGCAGGTCATGGGGGCATAGGCCAGGTAGCACGCTGCAAGGGAAGCTGCGCGGACAGAGTTTCCCTACTTAATCAAGGCTCGCTGCGCTCGCGGCCGCCAGAGTCAGCCGCGAGCTTCAACCACCCCTTGCCTGGGTCTTCCGTCCCTGGTGAGGCGGGAGAAGCCCGCCGGGTACCGCCGCCGCGATCCGACCTAGGGAGGGAAGAAGAACCAGCAGCATCCGTAGGCCCGAGAAGCGCACGCCGAAGAACACCCCCATCAAGACCACCAGGCACGCGCCACCCAACGAAAGTCGGGATCGATCCAAGGACCGAGGGGCCGCGCACAGCGCGGGGGCGCCGGCCGGCCGCCGCCCGCCGCTTCCATGTCTCCGCCACCAGCTGCGCGCGCCGTCCGTCCGTCGCCCCGGCAGCGGCCAAAACCAAGCACGGAGCCATAGGGCACAGGGGATTGCCGCACAGCAGGCCACAGAGAGCTTTGTGTTACCGATAAGGCCGGATCGCGGCGGCGGTACCCGGCGGGCAAACCCTCTACCTGGGCCGTTGCCCCGTGGCTGGGGCGGTCGGCTCCACGGCTTTAGGCAGCCACCATGGGGCGAGCCTCGAAGATCATGGCCCCAACGTCGTGCTTTAACGGGCAGGTCCACAGACTGCCCGACTCGCCATGAGCTTACGGGGCCATGATCACTCGCCCCATGGCAGCTCCCGCCCAAAGCCGCTCCACCGACCGCGTGATGCCCCGTCCGTAGTCTCCCGCACTCATCTACAGAGAAACCAGATTTGTAAAGAACGGTTGAGTTGGTACCCGAATTTTGAGTCCCACTTTGAATGATGATTCGTACTGGAGCTTTGAGTCCCACTGTGAAAGATGGTTCCCCGAACTTTGAGTCCCACTTTGAATGATGATTCGTAGTGGAAACTTGAGTCCCACTTTGAATGACGGTTCGTAGTGGAGCTTTGAGTCCCACTTTGAATGATGGTTCCCCGAACTTTGAGTCCCACTTTGAATGATGATTCGTAGTGGAAACTTGAGTCCCACTTTGAATGACGGTTCGTAGTGGAAACTTGAGTCCTGTATCCGTGCCACCGGTCTGCGAGCTAGCTGGCCTGCAAGCAAGCTCTAGCTCGCGAGCAAGCTGGCCATCAAGCCATCAAGCCATCGAGCCATCCAGCTCTTGATCCATCAAGCCATCGAGCCATTGAGATGGATGCGACCCGGGTAACCGAAGAGGGGCTGCCGGCTCAGCTTCAAGAGTGGTTGTGATCGAGAGCCATCAAGCGCCAGTTGCTTTCGGCGACGCGACTTCCGCCATGCTCCGCTAACTGAATGATCACCGTGATCCCCTTGAGGGTAAGGGGCGAGGTCGGTGCATAGGCCACCGAGCCGGAGAGGTGTAATTGTAGCTGCGCGACACGAGTTGTCGCGTGACCACTAATTCCTGAGGCCACCCGCGTGGTTGTCGCCTACCGCGGGTGGCCGAGGCCCCGACACCGTAAAGATGGGAGCCGCCCCCATTATGGGACAGCGAACCAAGAAGGAACAGCGGCCCAGGCTGCTGAGTGTGAACATGACCGTGAGTACGGCTCTGTTCACCGTGGGCGCCCTCGCCCTCCTGGGAGGGATGGTCATCGGCAGTGAGCAGGCCGGTTCTACGAACGGATCGTCCTGCGTCGACAGCCCGCGGTACAGCAGTGAAGTACCGCAACCGCACCAACCGAACCCGTCCGACAGTACCCAAGGGCAGCCGCGCGAGGGCCAGTCCGCACCTCTCTGACCGCTCCACATAGAGCTACGGATCAGAAGGTTGCAGGTTCGAATCCTGCCGAGTGCACAGCAGACCAGAGGCCCTAGCGGGTAACCGCTAGGGCCTCTGGCTTTTGCGTTGACGGCAGTCGTTGACGGCAACCGTCCTAGATCGCGACAGGTGACCCGGCTAGGCCGTCATCGCCATCCGGCCCGTTGCCGTCATCCGCCGCCAGGGCGTCGCCCACGCGATCGAAGGCCGCCCGCTGGGTGTCGAGCCGCACGAAGGTGTAGATGTCCATGGTCACGCGGATGGAGCTGTGCCCGAGGATTTCCATGATCGTCCGGGCATCGGCGCCCTGCTCGTGCAGGAGCGAGGCGCAGGTGTGCCGAAGATCGTGGAAGCGGACCTGACGGATGCCCGCCCGGTTGCTTAGCGCCTCGAAGGCGCGGTTCAGGTTCCGGGGCTCGATCGGGGTCCCGTTGCGCGTGGTGAACACGAGACCCGATGCCGTCCACTTATCACCGGCCGCCAGCCGGTCGGCCCTCTGCTGAGCGCGCCGAGCTCGTAATGCCGTCCTGCACTCCTCTGGCAGCGCGAGCCGACGGGCGGAGCGGCGAGTCTTCGTGGCGGACAGCGACAGCTCGCAGCCTCGGCCGGGCGTGCGGCCTTCGGCCGGTCCCGCCCGGTCGGAGAACCGCCCGTGTACCGAGACGCCTTGCCTTGTAAGCAACGGCGGACCTGAGTCTCAGCGTCCCGCCGCTCCCTGTGGCTGGGGGTGGCAGGCCCTCACGGCTTTAGCCACCTCCCCGGATCGGGGCCCGCGTCGGGCAAGGCCAGGGGGCCACTCGGTCAAATTCCGGGCAGGTGCAAAGCCTGCCCGAGTTGCCGGGAAGCGTACGGCCCCCTGACCATGCCCGACCCCAATCCAGGCAGGACACCGGCCAAAGCCGCGAGTGCCGGCCACGTGGGTCGGCGCGCCTCCACTCAGGCCGAGGCGCAGAGAAACGAGCAGGTCAAGAGTTCGGAATGGGAGTTGCCGCGGGGTCGGCCATGCTTGCGGTGAAGTACTGGAACGCCGACAGTTCGTAGCTGTCGTGCCCGGTGATCCCGGCGTGCTTGAGACACCACAGTTGGGCGTGCTCTGCGGTGGCCGTGTCGACGTATCGCTCTGAGCAGGTGAGGCACTTGCCGACGTAGCGCATGGTCGTGCCCTGGTCGGCTTTCAGCGTCCACTCGGCAAAGCGATAGACGCCGCGCGAGGGTCGCCCCGCTCTCATCCGAATGCCTCAGCCGGAAGCTGTGGACCACCCCCGTCGTCGGGATCGTCCTCCTCCGCGTCGTCCGGGCCGGGACCTTCATCCGGTCCGGGCAGGCGTGTGCCCCTGCTATCTGCGATCCGCTTCGTGTCGCGCAGTGCCTGGCTCATGCAGGCCAGCGCGAACCGGAGCTGATCGGCAGTGGCCTTACCGTCGTTGAGCAACTCGGCAACGTGGTCGAGCAGGTCACCCGCCATGCCGAGCTGCACGGACTCGATGTTGTCCGCCACGCGGGCCAAGTAGCCGTTGCCGTCGCTGGACAGGTAACACGGCTTGCCTTCGGGAGTCGACCAAGGAAGCAGCCGTGCCGAGTGCGTCGTGATCGTCACGCCATCACCTCCGTACCTTGCGGCAGAATCGGCGCTCGGAGTCTGGCGGTAGCTTGAGTCATGTCGTCAACCTCCTGGGTTGATGGCCACGCCCCCGGGCCGTCCACCACGGCCGCGGGGGTCCTTCTTCAGCAAGACCCTTGCGCTGAACACCTGTTGATCCCATCCCACGGCCCTATAGACCCGTCCTATATTGGAGATATGGGAGACACTCCCGAGAACCTGTGGTCTCACCCGCAGCTAGCAACGGCGGTCACCAGCGAGGACTGGGGCGCCGTCTTTCGCACGTATCGCAAGCTCACCGGCTTGAGCCAGACGAAGCTCGGGGAACGAGTCGGTCTCGCCCAGCCCGACGTGTCCGACATCGAGCGGGAGCGCCGCCGAATCACCTCTGTCGAGGTGCGGCAACGGATCGTGGCAGGGCTCGGTATTCCGGCCGCCCTCCAGGCCGGAACGGCAGCGGCAGACCCGGCAGAGAATCCGGTTCCGAGGCTTTCGCTTCCGGGGGCAACGCCGGACGAGGATCTGTTGACCCGCGTGACGAGCGTGGTCGACTCATCCCACCGAGTCGACGCAGCCACTCTCGATTGGCTTGACCGACTGCTCGCCGAGCACCGCCGTGCAGAGGACCACATCGGGTCACGACCGCTCGTCGACGTGATGCGCCAGCAACTCCGTACCGTCGTCGACCTGTACGCGGGCGCTCGCGGTCCGCTCGCAGACCGGGTCGTACGACTCGCCTCCGAACACGCGCAGTTCCTCGCGTGGATGTCCCAGGACCAGGCGCAGACCGCTGCAGCCTTGGCCTGGTACGACCGTTCGCACGAGTGGGCGTTGGAGGCGGGGGACGCCAACATGGCGGCCACGACGCTCAGCATGAAGGCACACATGGCGTGGTCCGGTGGCCGCGGAACGAGGTGTGTCCACCTCGCAGAGGCCGCCCGCTGGTCCGCACCGGGCACGTCGCTCGGAGTGCAGGGCATGGCCGCACAGATGGCAGCCAGGGGGCACGCACTCGAAGGCGAGGCCGACGAAGCGCACCGTCTGCTCGATGAAGCACAAGGACTTATCCACCGGGCCTCCGAGCACCCCGAGGACGAGCCGGTCTGGATGTACTTCTACGACGAGACGTGGTTCACCCTGCAACGCGGCATGGCGGCACTGCACTTGCGCGACTGGCGGGAAGCCGTGGATCAGATCACGGTCGGGCTCGCCTCGCTCCCGGACGAGTATCGACGCGACAAGACCTGGTACCGCGTGTGCCTCGCGCACGCACTCGCCGGGGCCGGTGAGTCTGCGCAAGCCGTGTCAGTGGCTGTGGCGAGCGTCCCAGACGCTGCCGCCATCGGGCGTCCGCATTCGTGGAACGAGCTGCACACCACGGCCGCCGTGCTGAAGCGACGGGGAGTGAAGGAAGGCTCAGAGTTGGTTGCTGCCCTACGCGAGTACGACTAGGCCTCCTCTTTCGGATCACTCTCACGGGCGTGAGATAGGTTGCCCGCCATGGCTGAACTCGGACCAGTCGCCTGGCCACCGGCCCCGATCAGGACCGAGAGGCTCGTGCTCCGCGAGTCCGAGGCCCGAGACCGTGAGGCGTTCATCGAACTGTTCGCATCGCCAGAAGTGCGAACCCACCTCGGTGGCCCTCGACCGCGCGATGAGCTCGAACGCGTCGTGCCTGAGATACCCGGGCGGCGCCCTGGCCTCTTCGTGATCGATCTCAACGGAGCGATGATCGGCACGATCACGCTCGATCGGCGCGATGCAGAGCGTCCGGGCCACCTCCGTCCGGAAGCCGGGGAGGCCGAGCTCGGTTACATGTTCCTGCCGGAAGTGTGGGGACGCGGGTACGCCGCCGAGGCATGCGTAGCAGCACTCGACTGGTTCGCCGACGCACTCCCCGGCGAGACGGTGGTGCTCTGCACGCAGACCGCCAACGATCGCTCGATGCGCCTCGCAGAGAAGCTGGGGTTCATCGAGGTGGAGCGGTTCGAGGAGTTCGGCGCCGAGCAGTGGTTCGGCGAGTGGTCCTCGGTCATGCCGTCCGGTTGAGCTAGGCCGTTTCCTCGGGGCATGACGCTGACCAAATGATGACGGGGATTGACGGCAACCCTGACGGCAACGACAGCACCCACAGGCTCGTGAGCGCGAACGTAGGCGCCCAGCCCAGGAGGCAATCGGGTCTTCTCCCAGGCCACCGCCCCAACCTACGGATCAGAAGGTTGCAGGTTCGAATCCTGCCGAGTGCACAGAGTCGAAAGGCCCCCGGATGATCCGGGGGCCTTTCGCGTTGTCCGGCCGGCCTCCGTGTTGTCCTGGGGTGGCCCCGTCGTGCGCCGAGCTGCCCCCGTGGTTCGCGGGGGCAGCGGCGGGTCAGGGCGTGGCCTTGGCGGGGGCGTTCGGGCGGGTGGGCTGCTGGAGCATGGGGCGGCGGCGGGCCGGCATTCCGAGCAGGGGGTGGGCGACGCCCCAGGCCGCGCCCTTGCAGATCAGTTCCTTGTAGAGGGCGGCGAGGCGTCCCGTCAGGGCCGCGTTGACCGAGCGGTCGTCGGCGGTGACGTACTGGATCAGACCTTCCTTGCGGCCCAGCGAGACGCACTGGTTGAAGTAGCGCATCGGCGTCTTCGGGATCTTTCCGCCGGTCAGGCGGGCCGCGATGGCGTCGGCGGCCTGCCAGGCCATGGGGGTGCCCGTGGCGCACGACATCCGCAGCGGCTTGTCGCCGGGGCCCATCGCCATGGCCGCGTCGCCGACCGCGTACACGTCCGGGTGCGAGACCGAGCGCATGGTCCGGTCGACCACGATCTGGCCGGTGTCGGTGACCTCCAGGGCCGTGGCCGCCGCGATCGGGTGAACCGCGAAGCCGGTGGTCCACACGGTGACCGCGGCCGGGATGGCCCCGCCGTCGGCGGTGGTGACGTGGTCGGCCTGTACGCCGGTGACGGCGGCCTGCTCGTGCGCGGTGATGCCGAGTTCGGCGAAGACCTTCCGTACGTGTGCGCGTCCCTTGGGCGAGAGCCAGTCGCCGAGACCGGCGCGGGCGGCGAGGGCGACGTCGAGGTCCGGGCGGGCCTCCGCGATCTCGGTCGCGGCCTCCAGGCCGGTGAGTCCACCGCCGACGACGACCACGCTCTCTCCGGCCTTCAGTTCGGCCAGGCGCTCGCGCAGCCGGAGCGCTCCGGGACGGCTCGCGATCTGGTGGGCGTGTTCGGCGGCGCCGGGGACGCCCTGGGCGTTCCAGCCGCTGCCGATGGCGTAGACGAGGGTGTCGTACTCCAGTTCCTCTTCCGTGGCGCCCTGCGCGTCGCTGATGGTGACGGTCTTGCGGTCGACGTCGACGGCGGTGACCTTGGCGAGCCTCAGCTCGACGCCGGTGTCCGCGAACATCTCGCTGAAGGGCCGGGGCCTGAGGTCCTGGCCGGCCGTCAGCTGGTGCATCCGGACGCGCTCGACGAAGTCGGGCTCCGGGTTCACGAGAGTGACGGCGACGTCCTCGCGGCGCAGCCGCCTGGCGACACGTCCGGCGGCGGTGGCTCCGGCGTATCCGGCTCCGATGACGACGATGCGGTGCTGCTGCATTTTCCTGCTCCTGTCATCAGCTCTTCAGCGGGTTTCGCCACTTGAACCGGACAGCCCCGCGTTTCCTGACAGGCGCTTGATGTGAAGCAGCTCACATCGGAGGCGGGGGCAGGGGGCAGGGGCGGGGGCAGAGGTGGGATCGGGGGTGGCAGGAGGGCTCGGACGAGGCAGGAGTCAGAAGCGTCCGGGGCGTCAGAAGGCCTTGAGCAAGGGGTCCCCGTGTTCCGTCGCCGCCCATTGGCGCGTCGCACGTTCGAGCTTGTCGGGGTTGACCTGGTTGCGGAACGCCACGATGCCCTCGGCGGTGATCTCCAGGCACATGACGCCGACGACCCGGCCGTCGACGGTCGCCACCAGGGCGGGGCCGCCGTTCGCGGTCGCCGTCCAGATGTCGGGCGAGCCGCCGACGTAGGCGCGCTTGGCCTCGCTGGGCTTGAACAGGCCCCGCATGAACTTCGCGACGGCGATGGCGCCCTCGAACGCCTTGGCGCGGGCGGGGACCTTGCCGCCGCCGTCGCCGATGGAGATGGCGTCCTGCGTGAGCAGCCGCACGAGCGGCTCGGTCCGACCACTGGTGGCGGCCGCGAGGAACTCTTCGACGATGCGCTGGGCGGTGGCCTCGTCGATCTCGGTGCGGGCCTTGCCGGCCGCGACGTGCTTCTTGGCGCGGTGGAAGATCTGCTGGCCCGCGGACTCGGTGATGTCGAGGATCTCCGCGATCTCCCGGTGCGAGTAGCCGAAGGCCTCGCGCAGCACGTACACCACCCGCTCGTTGGGTGAGAGGCGCTCCATGAGGGCGAGGACCGCGTACGAGACGGACTCGCGCTGCTCGGCGGTGTCGGCCGGGCCGAGCATCGGGTCACCGGCGAGCAGGGGCTCGGGCAGCCACTGGCCCACGTAGGTCTCGCGGCGGGCGCGCGCCGAGGTGAGCTGGTTGAGGCACAGGTTGGTGAGGACCTTCGTCAGCCAGGCCTCGGGCACTTCGACGTGCTCGACGTCGGCCGCCTGCCAGCGCAGGAAGGTGTCCTGCACGGCGTCCTCGGCGTCGCTCGCGGAGCCGAGGAGGCGGTAGGCGATGGCCTCCAGGCGTGGCCTCGCGGCCTCGAACCGGTCCACGTCGTTCACGGTCAGCGCCATGCTCCGGATCCTAGCCCGCGCCCCGAGACGGACGCCGATGTGATCACCGATGTGATCACGGGCACAGCTTGGCCGATTTTCACCGGAGTCACGGATTCCGCACATAGCGTGATCAACGACCAAGCAAGTCCTGCTTTATTGGAGGATTGATGCGCAAGTTGTACACGGGGAAGCGCAAGCTCGCTGTCGTCGGGACGCTGACGGCGATCGCCGTCGGCGTACCGGCCGTGGGGGCGGTCGCGGCGGAGATCAGTGGAAGCAGACTTCCCTTCTCCATAGCCACCGCGGGGAGCAAGGAGGACGGTGACCGCTGGAAGGGCAAGAGCAGCGGTCACGCCAAGGCCTGTGGCGATGTGCCGGTGAGCGACACCAGGACGTTCAGCGCGTACATCTACCAGGACAGGAGCCTCCGCCCCGACCCGAAGATAGCCAGCACGTCCCGCAGTTACCGGCAGGCGTACGGCTGCGGTGCGTACAAGGGCACCAGCACGACCAGCAAGTACTACACCAAGGCCACCTGGGCCGGGATCCCCGGCAGCCGGGCCTACGGTTACGTGAACGCCCAGAACTGATTCGTGAACGCCCAGAACTGATCAGGAATCACGTGACCACCAGCAACAGCACCGCCGCGACCGGCTCCCAGCCGGTCGCGGCGGTCGCGGCCGTGACCGTCCAGTACGGCTCCACGGTCGCCCTCGACGACGTATCCCTCGAATTCCCCTCCGGCGTCACCGGCCTCCTCGGCCCCAACGGGGCGGGGAAGAGCACCCTGTTGTCGCTCCTGAGCACGGCGCGCAGACCCAAGTCCGGGGCGGTCACCCTCCTCGGTGACGAGGCGCCCGGGCGTGCGCGGGTGCAGCGGATCCGGCAGCGGATCGGGGTGCTCCCGCAGTCCTTCGGGTTCTATCCCCGTTTCACCGTCCTGGAGTTCACCGAGTACGCGGCCTGGCTGCGCAAGGTGCCCGCGGCCCAGCGGCGCGAGCGGGCCCGCGACGCGCTGCGCCTCGTACAGATGGAGAAGCACGCGGACCGGAAGATGGGTGCCCTGTCCGGCGGCATGCTGCGCCGCGTCGGAATCGCCCAGGCCATGGTCAACGAACCGGCCCTGGTGCTCCTCGACGAACCGACCGTGGGCCTCGACCCGGCCCAGCGCGTCGGATTCCGGGCTCTGATCCAGGAGTTGGGCGAGCGGTCCGCCGTGGTGATGAGTACCCACCTCGCCGAGGACGTCGCCCACGTGTGCGACCGGGTCGCCGTCCTCCTCGAAGGTTCGGTCCGCTTCACCGGGACGGTCGCCGAGCTGTGCGCGCTGCCGGACGGGGACGGACCCGGCTCGGACGGCAAGGAAGTCGACGGGGGAGCCGTGGAAGCCGGTTATCTGCATCTGGCCGGGACGGAAGCGGTGGCGACCTGATGCGTGTGCTCCTTACCGAGATGCGGCGCGGCGAGGCCAAGTGGGCCGCCGCGCTCATGGGCGCGATCGGCGTGTACTACTTCACCGCCGAAAGCCCGGACGAGAGCGACTGGATCGGCTGGTGGACCCAGACCAGCCTCCAGGTCCAGCTCTACTCGGTGATCGTGATGGGCTCGGTGATGAGCGCCGCGGCCGCCTGGGGAGCGGGCCGCGCCTTCCGGCACCGGACCAGGGTCTGGGCGGACACCGCGGCGCGGGGCGGCTGGGCGCAGGCCCTGCTGCTGTGGCTCGCGGTGTGGCTGTGGGCCCTGCTCGCGTACGCCGTGCTCGTGGCCGTCGCGTTCTCGCGGACCGCGGGGGTCAGCGACGTCAGCGAGCCCGCCTGGACGCCACTGCTGCTCGGGGCCGGGATGATGGGCCTGGAGATCGCCGTGGGGGTCGCGATCGGTTCGGCGCTGCCGTCCCGGGTGGTCGCGCCCTTCGCGGGGATCTTCTGGTACGGGCTCTTCGTCTTCGTCGCGTTCGTCCCCGGCACCCCGCTGGACAAGCTGTTCCCGGCGATAGACGAGTTCTGGAGCTCGGAGTTCGAGCCCAACACCGGGCGCATGCTGATCGCCTTCGCCTGGTGTCTGGCCCTCGGCCTGCTCCTCACCGCGCTGCCCACGCTGCGGCGCCGTGCGGCGCTCGCCCCGCGGCCCCTCGCCCTCGGGGCGCTCGTCGTGGCGGCCGTCGTCGCGGGCGGGGCGCTTGTGGCGTTCCGTACGCCGACGCCCGACTCGTACTGGGCGGTGCGCAAGGCCCAGCCGGCGCAGCCGCTCTGTGCCACCAGTGGCCGCACGAAGGTGTGCCTGTGGCCGGAGGACCGCCATCTGCTGCCGAAGGCCCGCGCCGCGGTGAAGACGGTCGATGCCTCACTCGGCGGCCTGAAGGGGCTCAACCACGCCTTCTACGCGAGCGGCCTGAAGCGGCCATCGGGCGCCGTCGCCGAGCTGTCCCTGATGACGCCCGCGGAGACCGAGGCGGACCTGACCGACGCGCTGTTCGCGGCGGCGCTTCCCCAGCCCAAGTCCTCCGACTGCGAGCCCCACTTGCTCAAGGCGACCGGCGGTTACCCCGACACGTTCCTCTTCGAGGCCGTCATCCGTGCCCGTGCCGGGGCGCCCAGCGAGTACTACGGCGAGAAGTTCGGCCGCGTGCTCGCCCGGGTCACCGGGGCCCCGGCAGCGAAGCAGGACGCGTGGATCGAGGCGGCGGCCGACAACATCCGCGCCTGCCGCCCCGTTCCGGAGACCGCTGGGCCCGCTGGGCCCGCTGGGCCCGCTGGGCCCGCGAAGGGTTCGGAGCCGAAGAGGGAGCGGGAGCCGAAGCCGGAGCGGGAGCCGCAGCGGTGAGCGTCGCCGCCGTCGTCGCCTTCGCCTTCGTACGCTGCCGTGGCCTGCCCCGGGCCGCCGGCGTCGCGCTGCTGATCGCCCTGGTGGCGACCGCGTTCGCCGGGCAGCGCGTCGCGGTGCCCGAGTTCCGCTACCTGGTCGACTTCAGCGTGCCGGTGGCCGAAGTCGTGCCGGTGGCCCACGCGGTGGTCCTCGCCACCACGCTGTTCTCGCCGATGGCGGACCTGGAGCAGACCGCGGCCCAGCCGATGAGCCGACTGCGGGGCGGCTATCTGGTGGTGCTGCTCGCCCTGGCGCTCGGGCTGACCGCGCTGCCGCTGCTCACCGGCGCGACCGCGGAGGTGTTCGGCTCCGCGGCCCGCAATGTCGTCGGGTATCTCGGCCTCGCCATGATCAGTGCCCGCCTCTTCGGCAGCGGGCTCGCCTGGCTGCTGCCGCTCGGCATGTTCGGCCCCACGTTGCTGCTGGGCGTGGCCGCCGACAACACTCCGGAGCCGTGGGCGTGGTCGCTGCACGCCTCGTCCAGCACGTCGGCCGCCGTGGTGGCCGTGGCGCTGTGGGTGGCGGGCGCGGTGGCGGCCGCGACGGGGCGGCCCAGGCAGACGGAGCGGGCGGAGCAGTAGAAGGCAAAGGAGAAGGAGAAGGCTGCGCGAGACTGGCCCCATGGAGTGGCGTAGTGCGGGGTTGAGCTGGGCGGACAGTGGGCGGCCCGTGCTCGTGTGGGAGCGGGGGGAGATCAGTCCGCTGGTGGTGGGGAGGCGCGTGGGCTTCCGCGCGCTGGGCCGGCGGGAGTGCGTGGGGGCACGGGGTAACCCCTGCCCGGTGGCCGCCGCCGTCCCGGCGCGCGGGACTCAGGCCCGGTGCGCCGAGTGCGCACGCCTCGACCGGGCGCACTCGGTGGCCGCCGACACCATCGCCGACGATCCCCGTACCTACCGCGTCTACCTCGCGTGGTTCGGCGCGGGGCTGGTGAAGGTGGGGATCACCCGCGAGGAGCGGGGCCCGGCCCGGCTGCTCGAACAGGGAGCCGTGGCCTTCGCCTGGCTGGGCCGGGGGCCCTTGATGGCCGCGCGCCGGACGGAGGAACTGCTGCGGGTCGCCCTCGGGGTGCCGGACCGGATCTCGTACGCCAGGAAGCGGGCCGTCAGGGCGAGCTTGCCGGGGGCGGAGGAGCGGCGGCACGAACTGGAACGTCTGCATGCCTTCGCCCTCGCGCTCGACGGGTGGCCCGAGTCGCTTGAGCGGATGCCTGGGGGGATCGTGGATCACGGGGAGGCGTTCGGGGTGGAGCGGCTCGCGGGTGTCGGCGGTTTCGCCGTGACCGAGCTGGTCGAGGGCGGGGTGGTGCTGGGGGATCTCGTCGCCGTGGCCGGGCCCGACGTCTATCTCGATGACGCCGGCCGCCTGACCGTGCTCGACAGCCGCCTGCTGCGGGGGTGGCGGCTTGAAGGGGCAGGGGGCGGCGGTGCGGCGCAGGGGGCGGCGCGTACGACTGCTCCTGTGCGGGAGGTGCCTGTCGTGCAGGGTGGGCTTTTCTGAGGTTTGTGCTGTCGGGGTGGTGGGTTTGCTGGGGGGTGGCGGGCGCGGCCGGGGTCGTCGACCGCTGGGGTTGCTGGGGGCGCGGGGTTTCCGGGGGTGGCGGGACTGCCGGGCTGACAGGGCGCGCTGGGGGCAGCCGGGGTGGCGGGGCGCCGGGTGCCGTCTCGGTTTTCGCGTGACGCTGGGCGCCGCTCACGCTGGCGCCGCGTCAAGCCCGGCTGACCTACGGCAATGAGCCGGGGTGAGCCCCCTGCGCCGGTTGCCGTCGAAGCTGACCGGACGGTCAAGTCTTCCTGCCCGTACGGCAATGAGAGCGGGGAGAGGCTGGACAGGCGAGTGAGCCCCGGCCGAGTCTGAGGACATGAGTGATCAGCCCGCCACGCCTGTCCCCCCTTTCGAACCGCCCTACTACACCGTCGTGTTCACCTCGGTGAGGACCGCAGCCGCGGACGGCCAGGACGACGGTTACGACGAGACCGCCGCCCGCATGGACGAGCTCGTCGCCGCCGTGCCCGGCTTCCTGGGCATGGAATCCGCGCGTACGCCCGGCGGGCTCGGCATCACGGTGGGGTACTTCCGCGACGCGGACGCGATCCAGCAGTGGCGCGCCGACGCCGAGCACCGCACGGCGCAGAAGCGGGGGCGCGGCGAGTGGTACGAGACGTACTCCGTCCACGTCGCCAAGGTGGAGCGGAGCTACGGCTTCGAGCGGGGCCTGTAGTGGGCGTGTAGTCACGCCCAGTGCAAGAAAGTCCCGCCAGCGCGCCCCATTTGCGCCTGCCGAGCGGGACTTTCCTGCAATCCCCGTAACGGCGCCGTCTCAGCGCAACCTGAGGCCTCGGCTCGTTCGTGGCCGAGCGGTCCGAGGGGTCCCCGGAGGCTTGACGCCTGCCGTTTCTCAGGGAATTCACAGGTTGCGGCAAGAGCTCTCTCAGGGCCGCGCCGCAGGCTGTCTGCCATGACTACGACCTCGCCCCAGGGGCGTACCGAACTGCTCAGGGCGGATGGGAGTCCCGTCCGCGTGCTCGTCGTCGACGACGAGGTGTCGTTGACCGAGCTGCTCTCCATGGCCCTGCGTTACGAGGGCTGGCAGATCCGCAGCGCGGGTGACGGAGCCGGTGCGGTGCGGGTCGCCCGTTCTTTCCGGCCCGACGCCGTCGTGCTCGACATGATGCTGCCCGACATGGACGGCCTCGCCGTACTCGGGCGGCTGCGGCGTGAGCTGCCCGAGGTACCGGTGCTGTTCCTGACGGCCAAGGACGCCGTCGAGGACCGGATCGCCGGGCTCACCGCCGGGGGTGACGACTACGTGACCAAGCCCTTCAGCCTGGAGGAGGTCGTCGCGCGGTTGCGCGGGCTCATCCGCCGGGCGGGGGCCTCCGACCGGCGCAGTGAGTCCGTCCTCGCCGTGGGGGACCTGACCCTCGACGAGGACAGCCACGAGGTGACGCGGGGCGGGGACTCCATCCATCTCACCGCCACCGAGTTCGAGCTGCTTCGCTTCCTGATGCGCAACCCGCGGCGCGTTCTCAGTAAGGCGCAGATCCTGGACCGCGTGTGGAACTACGACTTCGGGGGCCAGGCCAACGTCGTCGAGCTCTACATCTCGTATCTCCGGAGGAAGATCGACGCCGGACGTGAGCCGATGATCCACACGCGGCGCGGTGCCGGATACCTGATCAAGGCCGCGCCCTCGATCGAGGTGGCCGCCGCCTCATGAAGCGATGACGCGGCGGCGGCAGCCGCGGTCGCTGCGGACGCGGCTCGTCGTCTCGGCGGTGGCGCTGATCGCCGTCGTCTGCGCGGTGATCGGCACGGTGACCACCATCGCGCTGCGCTCGCACCTGTACGAGCAACTGGACGGCTCGCTCGGCGCGGTGGCGATGCGCGCGTCGGGGCCGATTCCGAAGCCGGGTGAGGACATCCCCGGCGGCCTGTCCGAGGATTCGGGCGATCCGCTGCGGTTCGTCTCCAAGGGGCCACAGGAGATCGGCACCATCGGAGCCGTCGTCGAGGACGACGGATCTGTCGGTCAGGCCCTGGTCAGCAAGGACAGCGAGAGTGGCGACGTGGCCCCGCGGGCCGAGCGGCTCGACGCGGGGCAGTCGACCGCGCTCGGCTCGGTCCCGCGTGACGGGCACGCCCACAACGTCGACATCCCCCGTCTCGGCGAGTACCGCGTGGAGTACACGACGGGCCCGCACGGCGACTTCCTCGTCGGCGTCCCCACCACCAAGGTGGAGAACACCCTCAACACCTTGATCATCGTCGAGGTCAGCGTCACCGCCGCGGGCCTCGTCGCCGCCTCGCTGGCCGGCGCCGCCATGGTCGGTGTCGCGCTGCGCCCGCTGCGCCGCGTCGCCGCGACCGCGACCCGGGTCTCCGAACTCCCGCTGCACAGCGGCGAGGTGACGCTGTACGAACGCGTCCCCGACGCGGCGCCGAACACCGAGGTCGGGCAGGTGGGCGCCGCGCTCAACCGCATGCTGGACCATGTGCACTCCGCGCTGCACGCGCGCCAGGAGAGCGAGACGCGGGTACGCCAGTTCGTCGCGGACGCCAGTCATGAGCTGCGTACGCCGCTGGCCTCGATCCGCGGCTATGCCGAACTGACGCGCAGGGGCGGGGAGTCGACCGGGCCGGATACGCGGCACGCGCTCGGGCGGATCGAGTCCGAGGCGCAGCGGATGACGGGGCTCGTGGAGGACCTGCTGCTGCTCGCCCGCCTCGACGAGGGGTGCGGTGGTGGGGACACCGACGGCCCGGGTGACCGACTGCCGCTCTCGTATCAGAGCACTGATCTCTCACCGCTCGTCGTCGACACCGTGAGCGACGCGCGCGCCGCCGGACCTGACCACATCTGGTCCCTGGAGCTGCCGGACGAGCCCGCGCTCGTCCTCGCCGACGCGGCCCGCCTCCAGCAGGTCGTCGTCAATCTCCTGGCCAACGCGCGTACGCACACGCCACCGGGCACCAAGGTCACCGCACGCGTGCGGCGGGCAGGCCCCGGTGTCCGCCTGGAGATCGAGGACAACGGCCCCGGCATCGCCCCCGTCCTCCTCCCCCACGTCTTCGAACGCTTCGCCCGCGGCGACGCCTCGCGCTCCCGCAACGCCGGGTCCACCGGGCTCGGCCTCGCCCTCGTGCAGGCCATCGTCGCGGCGCACGGCGGCAGCGTGACGGTGGACAGCGTGCCGGGGCGGACGGTGTTCACGGTGACGCTGCCTACGGAATCCGTGCAGGTCAGCGGCGTGTCATGGGACTCACAGGCGGGCCACAGCCTCACCACACAGCCCTGACAGACCACTTGGCGAACGTCGGTGCCATGCAAACCGACTCTTCCCCGGGCGGCGCTTGCTCGGCCCCTCTGCCGGCACGGGCCCACCTCCCCGCCGGACGGCGCGATGCGGCCGTCCTGGACATCGTGATCCCCGTCTACAACGAGGAGAAGGATCTGGGGCCGTGTGTGCTGCGCCTGCACGACCACCTCGTCCGCACCTTCCCCTACCCCTTCCGCATCACCATCGCGGACAACGCGTCCACGGACCGCACCCCCGAGGTGGCGGCGCGGCTCGCGGCGTCCAGCGGAGAGGTCCGCTACACGCGCCTCGAGCAGAAGGGGCGTGGGCGGGCCCTGCGCGCCGTGTGGTCCGCCTCGGACGCCCCCGTCCTCGCCTACATGGACGTGGATCTGTCCACCGACCTCAACGCGCTGCTCCCGCTGGTGGCGCCGCTGATCTCCGGGCACTCCGACCTGGCGATCGGCTCCCGGCTCGCGCGCAGCTCGCGGGTCGTGCGCGGCCCCAAGCGGGAGTTCATCTCGCGTACGTACAACCTCATCCTGCGCGGCTCCCTGCACGCCCGGTTCTCGGACGCCCAGTGCGGGTTCAAGGCGATCAGGGGTGATGTGGCGGGGGTGCTGCTTCCGCTGGTCGAGGACACCGGGTGGTTCTTCGACACGGAGATGCTGGTGCTCGCCGAGCGCGCGGGGCTTCGCATCCACGAGGTGCCGGTCGACTGGGTCGACGACCCGAACTCGACTGTCCATCTGGTGAAGACCGCCACGGACGACCTCAAGGGAGTGTGGCGGGTCGGGCGCGCCCTCGCGGTCGGCGCGCTCCCACTCGACCGCCTCGCGCGCCCCTTCGGGGACGATCCGCGCGACCGGAGACTGTCCGGTGTGCCGGGGGGCCTCGCCCGCCAGTTGGTCGGCTTCTGCGTGGTCGGCGCGCTCTCCACGCTCTTCTACCTGCTCCTGTACTCCGGCTTCCGTACGTTCTCGGGCTCGCAGGTGGCCAACGCGCTCGCCCTGCTGGTGTCGGCCGTCGCCAACACGGCGGCCAACCGGCGGCTGACCTTCGGGGTGCGCGGTCGTGACCGGGCGATGCGCCACCAGGCGCAGGGCCTGGTGGTGTTCGCGATCGGCCTCGCCCTGACCAGCGGCTCGCTGGCCGCACTCGGCGCGGCGTCGGGCAACCCGTCCCACTCCACGGAACTCGCCGTCCTGATAGCCGCCAACCTCGCGGCGACCGTCCTGCGGTTCCTGCTGCTGCGGGCCTGGGTCTTCCCGGAGCGAAGGGACGCCGCGGCGCCGCCGGACACCTCGTACGAGCTCACCTACGCACACGACCCGAGGAACGCACGATGACGACGAATCCCCACGCGCCCGTGCCATCACCCGCGCTACCGTCCGCACCACCGCCCGGGCCGACGCCCGCACCACCGCCCGCGCCGTCGCACACGGCTCCGGGTGAGCGAGCCCACCGGGGCACGCGCACCCTGCCCGCGCGGCTCTGGCGCGGGCGCCCGGACGACCCGCGCTGGGCGCGCCCCGCCTTCCTGGGGCTGCTGCTCGCGACCGCGGTCCTCTACCTGTGGAACCTCAGCGCGTCCGGCTACGCCAACTCCTTCTACTCCGCGGCCGTCCAGGCGGGCAGCCAGAGCTGGAAGGCGATGTTCTTCGGCTCGCTCGACGCGGGCAACGCCATCACCGTCGACAAGCCCCCGGCCGCGCTCTGGCCGATGGCCCTGTCCGTACGCCTCTTCGGGCTCAACTCCTGGGCGGTGCTCGCCCCCCAGGTGCTGATGGGCGTCGCGACGGTCGGTGTCCTGCACGCCGCGGTGCGCCGCCGCTTCAGCCCGGCGGCCGGGCTGATCGCGGGCGCGGTGCTCGCGCTGACACCCGTCGCCGCGCTGATGTTCCGGTTCAACAACCCGGACGCGCTGCTCGCGCTCCTGATGACCGTCACCGTGTACTGCGTCCTGCGCGCCCTTGAGCACGGCCGCACCAAGTGGCTGGTGTGGGCGGGCGTCGCGGTCGGTCTCGCCTTCCTGGCCAAGACGCTGCAGGCCTTCCTCATCCTGCCGCCGCTGGCCGTCCTGTACGCGGTGTGCGCGCCCGTACGGCTGCGCAAGCGCTTCGGCCAGCTCGCCCTCTCCGGGCTCGCGGTGATCGTCGCGGGCGGCTGGTGGGTCGCGATCGTGGAGCTGTGGCCCGCGTCCTCACGCCCGTACATCGGCGGCTCGCAGAACAACTCCTTCCTTGAGCTGACCTTCGGCTACAACGGCCTCGGCCGCATCAACGGCGAGGAGACCGGCAGCGTCGGTGGTGGTGGTGGCGGCGGCGGTGGTGGTGGCATGCAGTGGGGCGAGACCGGGCTCGGGCGGATGTTCAACTCCGAGGTCGGCAGCCAGATCTCCTGGCTGCTCCCCGCCGCGCTGATCCTGCTCGTCGGCGGCACCCTCCACACCTGGAAGGGCCGTAGGACCGACACCGTGCGCTCGGCGTTCGTGGCGTGGGGCAGCGCCCTGCTGATGACGGCGGCCGTCTTCAGCTTCATGGCGGGGATCTTCCACCAGTACTACACGGTCGCCCTCGCCCCCTACATCGCGGCGCTGATCGGCATGGGCGCCACGGTCCTGTGGGAGGAGCGCGCCAAGTGGTGGGCGAGCGCGCTGCTCGGCGTGGCCGTCGCGGGAACGGCGTGGTGGGGGTACGTCCTGCTCGGCCGCACCCCCGACTACCTGCCGTGGCTGCGCTGGGCGGTGCTCGTCGGCGGCCTCGTGGGCGCGCTGGGCCTGCTGCTCGTGGCCAGGCTCGGGCGTCAACTCGCCCTCGCCGCGGTCGTGCTGAGCCTCGCCGCCTCGATGGCGGGCCCGGTGGCGTACACCCTCTCCACCGTCAACAGCGCGCACACCGGGTCGATCGTGACCGCGGGCCCGGCCTCGGCGGGTGGGATGGGCGGCGGCCCTGGTGGGGGCGGCCCTGGTGGGGTGCAGCCGCCCGGCCAGAACGGACAGGCACAGAACGGGCAGGCACAGAACGGTCAGCAGCCCCCCACCGGCGGCCAGAACGGCGGCGGCACGGGCCGGCCCCCGGGCCAGGGCAGCCAGCAGGGCCAGCAGGGCCAGCAGGGCCAGCAGGGCGCCCTGCCCGGCGGCCGCACCGCCGAGCGCGGCGGCATGGGCGGCGGAGGCGGCGGCATGGGAGGCCTGCTCGACGGCGCCCAGGTCAGCGCCAAGGCGAAGAAGCTCCTGGAGACGGACGCCGAGGAGTACACCTGGGCGGCGGCGGCCATCGGCTCGCAGAACGCCGCGAGCTACCAACTGGCCACCGGTGATCCGGTGATGGCCATCGGCGGCTTCAACGGCAGCGATCCGTCGCCGACCCTGGCCCAGTTCAAGCAGTACGTCGAGGACGGCAAGGTCCACTACTTCATCTCGGGCGGTGGCATGGGCGGCGGCATGGCCGGCGACAGCGGCACCTCCTCCAAGATCAGCTCCTGGGTGGCGGACACCTTCGAGAAGGTCACGGTCGGCAGCGCGACCTTCTACGACCTGACGCAGCCGAAGAGCTGACGACACCCGCCTGGACCGGGGCCGACCGCACACCGCGGCCGGCCCCGCCGTCATGTCCGCCGGAAACCGTCTTGTACGCCGTACGGGAGATGCCTTACGGTGTACACCGCACCCCACACGTACACCGTATAAGCAGAAGGAGAGGGCATGACGGCAACGACGACCGCCGAGACCCCCACCGCCCCCCAGGGCCACCCCCAACGCTGGCTGATCCTCGGCGTCATCTGCCTCGCCCAGCTCACCGTCCTCCTGGACAACACCGTCCTGAACGTCGCCATCCCCTCCCTCACCGAGGAGCTGGACGCGTCCACGGCCGACATCCAGTGGATGATCAACGCCTACTCGCTCGTCCAGTCCGGCCTCCTCCTCACCGCGGGCAGCGCGGCCGATCGCTACGGCCGCAAGAAGATGCTCACCGCGGGCCTCGCCCTCTTCGGTATCGGCTCGCTGGTCGCGGGGCTCGCCCAGTCCTCGACGCAGCTCATCGCCGCGCGGGCCGGGATGGGCATCGGCGGCGCGCTCCTGATCACCACCACGCTCGCCGTGATCGTGCAGATCTTCGACGACACCGAGCGGATGAAGGCGATCGGCCTCTGGTCGACCGTCAACTCCCTCGGCTTCGCCGTCGGTCCGCTGATGGGCGGGGTCATGCTCAACCACTTCTGGTGGGGCGCGATCTTCCTGATCAACATCCCCGTCGTGATCGTCGCGCTCGCCGCCGTCGTGAAGCTGGTCCCCGAGTCCAAGAACCCGCGGGGCGACCGCCCCGACCTGCTCGGCGCGCTGCTCTCCACCATCGGCATGACCTCGGTCGTGTACGCGATCATCTCCGGCCCCGAGCACGGCTGGACGTCCGCGCAGGTCCTGCTGGCGGCCGCGGTGGGCGTCGTGGTCCTCGGCGTCTTCGTCGTCTGGGAGCTGCGCATCCCGTACCCGATGCTGGACATGCACTTCTTCCGCAACCAGCGCTTCATCGGGGCCGTCGCGGGCGCCATCCTGGTCGCCTTCGGCATGGGCGGCTCGCTCTTCCTGCTCACCCAGCACCTCCAGTTCGTGCTCGGTTACGAGCCGTTGGAGGCGGGCCTGCGTACGGCGCCGCTCGCGGTGACCGTCGTCGCACTCAACCTCACCGGCCTCGGCGCGCGGCTCCTGAAGCGGACGAGCACCCCCGCGACGATCGCCATCGGCATGAGCCTGCTCTCCGCGGGTCTCGCCGCGATCGCCGTGCTCGGCGGCGACAACTACGCCGGGATGCTGACCGGTCTGATCGTGATGGGCGCGGGCATCGCCCTTGCCATGCCCGCCATGGCCAACGCGATCATGAGCGCCATACCGCCGGAGAAGGCGGGTGTGGGCGCGGGCGTCAACGGCACGCTCGCGGAGTTCGGCAACGGTCTCGGCGTGGCCGTGCTCGGCGCTGTCCTGAACTCTCGCTTCGCCTCGCTCGTCACCGTCTCCGCGGTCTCGCTGCCCGCCGCGCTTGCCGCCGCGGGGTCGGACGCCGAACGCGCGGAAATCGCCGACGCGTTCTCCTCCGGCCTGGAGACCAGTCAGCTGGTGGGCGCGGTAGCCGTGTTCCTCGGCGGCATGCTGGCAGCCGCGTTGCTGAAGCGTGCGGAGAGGGCAGACTCTGCGAAGACGGACCCGGCTGCGGCGTCCGCATAGCATCGATGAACGGGCGACGGACTGGCTGATTCCGGTCTGTCGCCCGCCTCCGACCACCGGTACCAGTACAAGAGCTCAGGACCAGGAAGGTGCGCCATGGCGAAGGCAGCCGACCGCGCGAAGCGCCCCGCGCGTACCAGCGTCTGGCTGGAGGGCAAGGCCCTCCGGAACGGCGCGGGCCGCAGGAGTGATCAGCCGTCGGGCCTGGACCGGGAGCGCATCACCGAGGCCACGGTCCGCCTTCTGGACGAGGAGGGCCTTGCCAAGTTCTCCATGCGCCGCCTGGCGGCGGACCTGAACGTCACGGCGATGTCCGTGTACTGGTACGTCGACACCAAGGACGACCTCCTCGAGTTGGCCCTGGACTCGGCCGCCGGGGAGATGGTCCTGCCGGACCCGGAGTCGGCCACGCCCGAGCGGTGGCGCGAGGCGCTGCGGGAACTGGCCGAGGAGTACCGGCGTCTGCTGGTCAGGCACGCCTGGGTGTCGCCGCTGGTCGGCAGCTTCCTGAACATCGGGCCGAACTGGATCAAGTTCGCCCTCGCCGTGCAGGAAGTGGTGCGCAAGACCGGCCTGCCGACGGAGAAGCAGGCCGGCGCGATCGCCGCGGTCTTCCAGTTCGTGTACGGATTCGGCACCGTGCAGGGTCACTACATCGCGCGGTGCACTGCCGCGGGGCTCACCCCGGAGGAGTACTTCGAGGAGGCCATGGGCGCGGTCAAGGCCCATCCGGCGCTTGAGGAGACCCTGCACAGCTCCGCCGACATGATGAAGGCGCGGGGCGGGTCCACGGTCGAGGAGATGTGGGAGCTGGACTTCAAGGTCGCGCTCGACCTCCTTGTCGCGGGCATCGAGGCGACCCTGTAGCGGACTCCCGGGCCATGCTCGCTAGGCCTTGGCCGCCGGGAAACCCCCGGTGGCCACCGGGCCCCAGCGCTCCGGGGTGATCCGGATGATGGACTTGCCCTGCTTGACCATGGCCTCGCGGTACTCGTCCCAGTCCGGGTGCTCGCCGGAGATGTTCCGGAAGTACTCGACGAGGGGCACCACCGACTCCGGGGAGTCGATGACCTCGGCCGTGCCGTCGATCTGCACCCACGGCCCGTTCCACTCGTCGCTCAGCACGATGATGCTGACCCGCGGATTCCGCTTGGCGTTGCGCGTCTTGGCCCGCTCCGGGTAGGTGGACACCACGATCCGCCCGCCGTCATCGACCCCGCAGGTCAGGGGGGAGCCCTGTGGGGAGCCGTCGTTGCGGGCGGTGAGCAGGATGGCACGGTGCCGCGGGCGAACGAAGTCCAGCAACTCCGCAAGGGAGACGGTGGTGTTGGTAGCAATGTTCGGAGCCATGCCGCGCACCTTACGCCGGGGGCGGCGCGGGGGACGTGCCTCGCCCGCCGACCCACCCCATCGGCCCGCAGCGACGAGCTATTCGCCGCAGTCGGCAGCGCACGGGAGGGAACGTGCCGGTATGTCTGCCCGGAGCACGGTTCGCGGCGCTCCGGTGCCGAAGCAGCGGCGCGGCCACCGGACGATAGCGAGGACGGACATACCGGCGCGGCCCCGCCCCACAACCGGAGCAGAACCGCACCCGACACCCGGCGTCCGGCGCCCGGCAGGCACCCGGCCCCCGCCTAGACCTGCGGCAACGCATCCCCCTGCACAGCCTGGATGTCCAGCTCCACCCGCAAGGTGGTCCCGATGGCGGAGATGCCCGCCTGCACCACCTGGTTGTAGTTCATGGCGAAGTCCTCACGCCGCAGCTCAGCCGTGGCCCGGAAGGCAGCCCGGGTCCCGCCCCAGGGGTCGGCGCCCGTGCCGAGATAGCTGAGGTCCAGTTCGACCGGACGTACGACACCGTGCATCTGGAGATCACCCTGCACCGTCCAGCGGTCCGCACCGGCGGGCGTGAGGCCCGTCGAGCGGTAGACCAGCTCCGGGTACCGCTCGACGTCCAGGAAGTCGGGAGACTTCAGGTGCCCGTCCCGCATGCCGTTGCCGGTGTCGATGGACGCGGACCTGATGACCGCCTCGACGCGCGACTTCTCGATGCCCCCGTCGGCCCCGGCGATCTCCACGCGGCCCCCGAACTCGGTGAACCGGCCGTGCACACTGGTGATCCCCAGGTGCTGGGCGACCGCGCCCACGGTCGAGTGCGCCGGGTCGATGGTCCACGGGCCGGGCGGCGGCAGCTCCGTGCCGCCCTGCCGGGCCAGCACGATGTTGCCCACCTCGGCACGGCCGCTCGCCGTGACGAGCGCGGTCGAGGCCACGGGCGCGTAGCCGACCGCGGTGACGATGACGGTGTACGGACCCGGAGGGAGCTCCGTCGCGTCGCGCACGGCACCCTCTCCGTCCGCCGCCGCCCGCAGAACCTGCGTACCGGTCATGTCCGTCAGGGTGACGACGGCGTGCGACACCGCCCACCCGTCGCGCGTCCGAATCCGAGCGCTGAGTCCCATCCCGTTTTCTCCTTGCCAAAGCCAGAAAGCTCAAAAGCTCAAAAAGAGTGCGGCCCCCGGCGGTGGTGACACGGCCGTCCCCTGCCGTGTACGTCACCACCAGCCCGGGGGCCCTTCCCACAACCGGCCCGTGAGCACGCATCCGCTCAGAGCGCGCGCACGGGCCGGGGTCGATTACTCGCCGGGGTGGGCGAGTTCGATGTCGTGGTCGCCGACACCTTCACCGGAGACGGTCAGGCCGGTCGCCACCGGCGGGTAACCGGTCGCGATGACCGTGTACTCGCCGCTGTCCAGGTCGGTGAAGGCGTATGCGCCGTCCGACCCGGTGGTCGCGGTGGCGACGACGTTGCCCGCCGCGTCCACCAGCGTGACCCGCGCGTCGTTCAGCGGACCGCCCGCCGCACGCACCGTGCCGAGCACCTGCGCACCGGAGTTGAGCTCGACCTCGACCCGGGTGACACCGACCGCGCCGACCTCGACGGGCAGCGCCATCGGACGGTGCCCCGCGGCGTTCACCGCGATGGTGACCTGGCCGGGCACCAGCTCGGCGAAGGTGAACTCGCCCTGCTCACCGGTGAGCCCGGTGGCCAGCACGTCGCCGCGTACGTCGGTCACGATGACCATCGCGCCGGCGACCGGCAGCTTGCCGTCGGAGGCCCGCACCACACCGCTGAGGCCGCTCGTGCCGCTCAGCAGGATGTCGTACGCCAGGGCCTCGTCGGAGACGACGATCGTGGAGGCCTGCGGCTGGAAGCCGTCGGCCGACGCGATCAGTACGTAGGAGCCCGCGCCGGGGGCGTCGACCGAGTAGGACCCGTCGCCCTGCGCGACCGCACGGCCCAGCTGCCGACCCCCGAGGGAGATCAGCGTGACCGCGGCCCGCGGGACCGGAGTGCTCTCCGCGCCACGGACGAAGCCGTGGACCGGAGTGCCGCCGACGGTCGGCGGGAGGGCCTCCCCGGTGGCGGACGACGCCACCGCGGCCAGCCGCTGCGTGCCCTCGGGGCCCGTCTCGGCGTGGGCCGCGACGGAGGCGAGGACCGGCTGCTCGTCGGCAGCCGTGGTCTCGGCGGGAGAGGCATCCGGAGTCTTCGACGCCTCGTTGGCCTGCGACAGCGCACCCGACGTACGCAACGGAACCTCCTTGATGAAGATCGTGATCAGGAAAGCGAGGAAGGCCAGCGGGGCGGCGATCAGGAAGACGTCGGCGATGCCGTGCCCGTAGGCGCTCTCCATGACGGTGCGGAACGGAACGGGGAGCTTGTCCAGGTCCGGGATGGCGCCGCCGCCGGTGCCGCCGTGGCCCATCTGCTGGGCCTTCGGGCCGAGGTCGGCCAGGCCGTCCTCCACGTAGTGGGTGATGCGGGTCGACATCACGGCGCCGAGCGCCGAGACGCCGATGGCGCCACCGAGGGAACGGAAGAAGGTGACGACGGAGCTCGCGGAGCCGAGGTCCTCGGGCGGGACCTGGTTCTGCGTGGCGAGCACCAGGTTCTGCATCATCATGCCGATGCCGAGACCCATCAGCGCCATGTAGATCGCGATGTGCCAGTACTCGGTGTCGTACCGCATCGTGCCGAGCAGGCCCAGACCCGCGGTCAGGAGCGCACCGCCGGAGACCAGCCAGGCCTTCCACTTGCCGGTCTTGGTGATGATCTGGCCCGACACCGTCGAGGAGATGAACAGACCCCCGATCATCGGGATCGTCATGACACCGGACATCGTCGGCGACTTGTCGCGCGCCAGCTGGAAGTACTGGCTGAAGAACACCGTGCCCGCGAACATGCCGACGCCCACGAAGAGCGAGGCGAGGGAGGCGAGGGTGATGGTGCGGTTGCGGAAGAGCCGCAGCGGGATGATCGGCTCACTCGCCTTGGACTCGACGAGCAGGAAGAGCAGGCCGAGGACGATCGAACCGCCGACCATGACGCCGGTCTGCCAGGACATCCAGTCGTACTTGTCACCCGCGAAGGTCACCCAGACCAGGAGCAGGCAGACGGCCGCCGTGATGAAGAAGGCGCCGCCCCAGTCGACCTTGACGTCCCGCTTCACGACGGGCAGCTTCAGGGTCTTCTGCAGGACGATCAGGGCGATGATCGCGAAGGGCACGCCGACGTAGAAGCACCAGCGCCAGCCGAGCCACGACGTGTCGGTGATGACGCCGCCGAGCAGCGGGCCGCCGACGGTGGCGACGGCGAAGGTCGCGCCGAGGTAGCCGGAGTAGCGGCCGCGCTCGCGCGGGGAGATCATCGCGGCCATCACGATCTGCGCCAGGGCGGAGAGACCGCCCACGCCGATGCCCTGCACGACACGGCAGGCGATCAGCATCTCGGCGCTCTGCGAGAGACCGGCGACGACGGAACCGCCGACGTAGATGATCAGTGCTATCTGGACCAGGGCCTTCTTGCTGAAGAGGTCCGACAGCTTGCCCCACAGGGGCGTGGTCGCCGTCATCGCCAGGAGCGACGCGGTGACGACCCAGGTGTAGGCGGACTGGCCGCCGCCCAGGTCGCCGATGATTTCAGGCAGGGCGTTGGAGACGATCGTCGACGACAGGATCGCGACGAACATGCCGAGCAGCAGGCCGGAGAGGGCCTCCATGATCTGGCGGTGAGTCATCGGAGCGTTTCCGTCGTGCGACGCTCCGTGCTTGGCGTGGCTGCCCCGCACACCGGATGGTGTGGTTGTTGCCATGGGCTTCCTCTTCGTTACGCGGGTGTACGGGTGGTCTCTTCGAAAGGGAGCCGGGCCGAAGCCGCACGGCAGTCCCCGAAGCTGTCGCGCAGTCGCGCGAGCAGCGTGCTGAGCTGGACGACCTCGTCGTCTGACCAGTCATGCAAGTAGTGGGTGAGTGTCCTGATGGACAGGTCGGACAGCTCATTGACCTTCGCCTTGCCCGTGGGCGTGAGGCGCAGGATCCGGGAACGCTTGTCGGCCGGGTCGGGATCCCGCAGGATCCACTCCTTCTCGGCGACATGGGCCACGTGCCGGCTGGTCACCGACATGTCGACGGCGAGCAGCTCGGCGAGCCTGCTCATCCGCATCTCTCCGTGCCGGTCGATCAGGACGAGTACGGCGGCGGACCCTGCCGGGCAGTCGTGCGGCAGACCTCTTCCGAGACCACGTTTCACGGCGCCGATGGCGCTGAGCTGTCGGGCCAGCTCCTCGTAATGACGCTGCGCGGCCACGGCACCTCCTGTGTTGTTGCTTAGGGCAACGATAAGGACAGTTGGTTGCCGCAGGCAAATTAAAACCGGACCAACGCCCTAAAGAGTCGGTAAAGCTCTGGGGCCCGGCTCGTAAAGTCCGTGGTCAGCGGGGGTTGGGCCGACCCCGGTTGGTTCGCTAGGGTCCTGCGCTATGGCACACAACCCCCAGGGCCCCCAGAACACCCCCGACCCGGCCGGCAGCACGCAGATGTTCCGCGCCTTCGTCGACGAGTCCCCGCAGGGCCGGGCGCAGCAGCCGGCGGCGTCGTCCGCGGGCCCGCGCGTCGGCCTGATCATCGGCGTCGTACTCGCGATCGTGGTGATCGCGGGGGTGGCTTGGCTGGCGCTGAAGTAGACCTCCCGGGCCGAGGGGCTCCCGGGAGCGCCCGCAGGGGCGCGCGGGGCTGCGTGCTCGGCCACGGCGGACCCGCAGGCGAAAGCCCCTCTGCCTACTCCCTTTCCCCTACTTCCACTTCACGGAGACGTCCTGCGTCTCCACATGCATCCCCAGCGGCACCCGCCAAGCCTCGACGCACACGGGCCAGGTCTTCTTCACCGTCTTGCCCGCACCGATGGGCGAGGGCAGCTTCTCGGTCGACTCGATCGTCGCCCAGTCGACGCCGAGCGCACCGATGATGTGCGTCGCGAAGGTCACCGTGCCCGAACGCACCGGTGATTCCCCGGAGTTGCGGAAGGTGACGGTCACCTTCTCGCACCAGCGGTCGTCGGCGGGCTTGCGTTCCGGCGCGCTGACGCTCAGCTTCGCGGGACCGCTGGGATCGCTGGGTCCGGTGCTCGCGCCGCCGTCGGGCGCGGAGGGGCTGCCGCTCGCGCCACCCTCATCAGGGCTCCCTGCGGAGGCGCCTGCCGAACTGCCCTCCGTACGACCGGGCTTGACGTCACCGGTCGAGGAGTCGCCGCTGCTCGTGGAGTCGCCGCTGTCCGCGGTGGCCGGTGAGTCCGAACCAGCCTCGCCGTCGGCTGACTTGCCGGAGGAATCGCTGGAGCCGGGCTCCGGCGACCCGGAGCCGTCAGGCTTGTCGTTGCCGCCCTCGCCGCCCTCGCCGCCCGCTCCGGAAGACGACTCGCCGTCCAGCGGCACCAACTGCACGTCCCCGGTGGGGGCCACGCCGGCACCTGGGGCCCGCTGAGGCCCCGCGGCGGCTGGGCCCGAGGCCACATAGCCGTCACCGTCCGCGCTGCCGCAGGCAGCAAGGAGGCCACCCAGGCACAGGGCGGCCGTGGACGCACTCAGTACGTTCCGCATGCCACGTCGCATCGCGTCAGTGTGGCTGACGGGTCGTCAATTAGGAACCCCGTCAGCATCACCTGTCCCCCTGCGGCGTCTTGGGCCACAGGGGGAGCACCGTCAGTCCGCGATGAGACCTTCACGGAGCTGCGAGAGCGTCCGCGTGAGCAGGCGCGAGACGTGCATCTGCGAGATGCCGACCTCCTCGCCGATCTGTGACTGCGTCATGTTCGCGAAGAAGCGCAGCATGATGATGCGGCGCTCGCGCGGCGGGAGCTTGGCGAGCAGCGGCTTGAGCGACTCGCGGTACTCGACGCCTTCGAGCGCGCTGTCCTCGTACCCCAGACGGTCCGCGAGGGACCCCTCGCCGCCGTCGTCCTCGGGGGCCGGGGAGTCGAGCGAGGAGGCGGTGTACGCGTTACCGACGGCCAGGCCGTCGACCACGTCCTCCTCGGAGACCCCGAGCGCCTTGGCGAGTTCGGGCACGGTCGGCGAGCGGTCCAGCCTCTGCGCCAGCTCGTCGCTCGTCTTCGTCAGCGCGAGCCGCAGTTCCTGGAGGCGTCGCGGAACGCGCACCGACCAACTGGTGTCGCGGAAGAAGCGCTTGATCTCACCGACGACCGTCGGCATCGCGAACGTCGGGAATTCCACGCCTCGTTCGCAGTCGAATCGGTCGATCGCCTTGATCAGGCCGATCGTGCCGACCTGGACGATGTCCTCCATCGGTTCGTTCCGACTGCGGAAGCGCGCCGCCGCGTACCGGACGAGGGGGAGGTTGAGCTCGATCAGCGTGTCTCTCACATAGACACGTTCCGGGCTGTCCTGGTCGAGCGCGGCGAGCCGCAGGAACAGGGAGCGGGACAGGGTGCGGGTGTCGATGGCTCCGGGAGCGCCGGAAACTACTGGACTCACAAGCGCGTCGGGCGCCGATTCGCTCTTCGTGAGCGTGAGCACCTTCGAGCTGCCCTGGTCTGCGGACATGCCACCCCCTTGAGGTCGCGGACGGTCACGGCGGACGCTCCCGTCGGAGGAACGCAGCCTCCACCTGAATACCGGACGCGGGGCTGCGGCAAACGCGGTTCCAGCAGAATGTCACATGTCGGCAACACGCTGTAGTTACATGTCGACAAAGAAGGGTGACATCGATGCAGGAAAGAGGGGGTCTGGGGCTTTTCTGCTCACGAGACCGTCGGCAACTGCCGTGAAGACAGACCACTCGTTACGGTTACGCCTCGATACGGTTTGCGGATCGAAGTCGCGCGAAGCTTCTGGCCAACAGTCTTGACACATGCATCTGGGAAACGCCCAATTCGGCGCTGATCTGTGATTGCGTCAGATTGCTGTAGTAGCGCAGCAGCAGGATGCGCTGTTCGCGCTCGGGCAGTTGGACGAGAAGATGGCGGACGAGATCGCGGTGCTCGACGCCGTCGAGCGCCGGGTCCTCATAGCCGAGCCGATCGAGCAGACCGGGAAGACCGTCGCCCTCCTGGGCCGCCTCCAACGACGTCGCGTGGTAGGAACGTCCGGCCTCGATGCACGCCAGGACCTCCTCCTCGGTGATCCGCAGCCGCTCGGCGATCTCCGCGGTCGTGGGCGAGCGCCCGTGGGTCGTGGTGAGGTCCTCGGTCGCCCCGGTCACCTGCACCCACAGCTCGTGAAGGCGGCGCGGCACGTGGACCGTTCGTACGTTGTCGCGGAAGTACCGCTTGATCTCGCCGACCACGGTGGGCATCGCGAAGGTCGGGAACTGCACGCCGCGCTCGGGATCGAAGCGGTCGATGGCGTTGATCAGACCGATCGTGCCGACCTGGACGACGTCCTCCATCGGTTCGTTACGGCTGCGGAAGCGTGCGGCGGCGTACCGCACCAGGGGCAGATTGGCCTCGATGAGCGCGCCGCGGACGCGGCCGTGCTCGGGGCTGCCCGGCTCCAGCTCCTTGAGCTGGCCGAAGAGCACCTGAGTCAGGGCCCGGGTGTCGGCTCCTCTGCTGCTGGGGGTGCTCGGGGCCGTCTGCGCGTCCTGTGGGCCCGGCGCGCTCGGTGGTCCGGGGTTGCTCGTCTGCGGGGTCACGGGTGGTGCTTCAGGCGCAGTACTGGCCGGCACGGTCAACGCCACCCCTTCTCGGTCAAGCCAAGTCAAGTCCTGTCGAGCTCAGTCAAGATCAGTCGACCTTGGTCAACTCATCCGTCAAAAGCGGTCATAGCATCACAAGACATGTGCACTGTGTGCAAGCACCCGATAACTACGTGTTGGGTGCCAAGTTGGGCCATAAGGCGCAGAAAAGCCCCTCACCGTTCCGGTGAGGGGCCGCTTGGGGCGGGGCGGCTGAGCCGGGTGGCTCAGAACTCGTAGTCGGCGATCACCCACGTGGCGAACTCGCGCCACAGCGCGACGCCCGCCTGGTGGGCCGGGTGCTCGATGTACCGCTTCAGCGCATCGGTGTCCTCGACCGCCGAGTTGATGGCGAAGTCGTACGCGATGGGCCGGTCGGTGATGTTCCAGTCGCATTCCCAGAACGTCAGCTCCGGGATCTGTTCGCCGAGCGCGCGGAAGGCCTTGACGCCTGCGACGACGCGCGGCTCGTCGCGCTCCACACCGTCGTTGAGCTTGAAGAGGACCAGATGGCGGATCATGCGCACTCCTGGGAAGCGGGGAGAGGAGGGTGAGGACGGCGGGCCGACCCGCTCAGTCCTTGCCTCCGTTGGCGACCCACGTCATGAAGTCACCGATGCTCTGAGCGGCGTCCGAGACCGCCTCGAAGCCTATCTGCACGTAGTCCGCGGCCTTGGCGGGGTCAGTGATGATCACGTAGAGCATGAAGACCACGAGCGCGAAGAGTCCGATCTTTTTCCACTGCACCGCCATGCTCTCGGCCTCCCCTTACCCGCTGCGCTCTGTGGCCCCTGTGACGGCGGTGAGTCTAACCCGGCAGTACTCACAAGGTCTTTAAGGACCAACGGCCCCGCAGCGGAGGCCCTTTGCCGCGCCGTTCCGAGACGCGCCGAGCGCAGGATTGGTGATGTGCCCGGCGGATCTGGCAGGAATCCGCCGGCAAGGGACTGGCCCCACTGCGGGGCCGCGCGCCGTCGGCTTCCCCCCGAAAGACGGCGCCGGCTTGAGGGTTCCAGTCCTCATCGGGGGGAGCGGCTTGTCCCCCCGATGCCGTTCCCCCCGTCCTGACGGGAGAGAGCAGAGAGCCCCGGTGTCCTCGTGGTGCCGGGGCTCTCGCGCGCGTGCAGGTCTTCTCGGGCGGTGTGTGCGCGGCCCTTTCGGCCCGCCCCCCGGAAACGACGAAGGCCCCGTCCTCGCGGACGGGGCCTTCGTATCAAGAGCGGTAGCGGTGGGATTTGAACCCACGGTGAGTTTCCCCACACTCGCTTTCGAGGCGAGCTCCTTCGGCCGCTCGGACACGCTACCGAGAGGAACTCTAGCCCAAAGTGGGCCGTGGTCAGAAATCGGTTTGTCCGAGGGCCCCCGCCGCCCGTGGGAGACCCGCTCAGCGCCCCCGGAAGAAGCGGGTGAGCACCCCCGCGGTCTCTTCCGCGAGTACGCCCTCGATCACCTCGGGGCGGTGGTTGAGCCTCCTGTCCCGCACGACGTCCCAGACGGAACCGGCGGCCCCCGCCTTCTCGTCGCGCGCCCCGTAGACGACCCGGTCGACCCGGGACTGGACGAGCGCCCCCGCGCACATCGTGCACGGCTCCAGGGTCACCACCAGCGTGCAGCCGGTGAGCCGCCACTCCCCGAGCGCGGCCGCGGCCCGGCGGACGGCGAGGACCTCCGCGTGCGCCGTCGGGTCGCCGGTCGCCTCGCGTTCGTTGTGGCCCGCCGCGAGCACCGTCGTGCCGTCCGGGGACAGCACGACGGCGCCGACGGGCACATCGCCGCCCTGGGCCGCCAGTTCGGCCTCGGCCAGGGCGAGCCGCATGGCGGCCCGCCAGCGGTCGCGTACGGGATCGGCTTCCCGGTTGGGTACCGGATCGGCTTCCCGGTCGGGTACGGGCGGGGCGATGTGGTTGTTCCGGTCGGTCACACCGGGAATCTATCGGTCACACGAGGAGCCGCCCTTCGGTCACACCGTGACCCACGGGTCACACCGGGCCCATGGGTCACGCCGCGAAAACCTAGCGGACTGTCTCGAGCACCTCCGCCGCCCCGAGGATCTCGGCGATGTCGCTGAGCGCGTCACCGGGTTCCAGACCGAGCAGCTCCTTCTCGGGCACGCCGAGGTCGATCAGGAGCTCGGAGTCGCCGAGGGGCCCAGCGGGCAGCACGTCGTCCGAGGCGTCCTCCGTGTCGTCGTCATCGGCGGAATCGGGGACGGCCGCGGACTCGGCGGGTTCGCCGTCCTCCGTGCCGTCCAGGTCGAGGGCGTCCAGATCGACGCCCGGATCGTCGGTGCCCGGCTCACGGCCGAGCATCTCGTCGGTGAGCAGGATCTCGCCGTACGCACTCCGGGCGGCCGCGGCCGCGTCCGAGACGTAGATACGAGGGTCCTCCTCACCGTCCACGCGGACGACGCCGAACCAGGCGCCCTCCTGTTCGATGAAGACGACGACGGTGTCGTCCTCAGCGCTGCCGGCCGTGGCCTCGCGGGCCAGGTCGGTCAGATCCGACAGGGTCTCCACATCGTCGAGCTCCGTGTCGCTCGCTTCCCACCCGTCTTCGGTGCGCGCGAGCAGTGCGGCGAAGTACACCGTGACTCTCCCACTGGTCATAGACAGTGCCGGTTGACGGTTTGGGTGTCCCCCCGGCGAGTTCGGGGAGCGGGGGAGTTGCTGTTCCATGCCCCGCCCACTCGGAATCGTGGCAGAAACCACGGCCTGAGGAGAGGTCTTCCGCCCGCTGTGTCCGCGTCGCGTTTTCCGGACAGCTCCCCGACGCCTGCGTGAGAGGTGGCCGCTACCAGCGGAACGTGCGCATACGCATCTGCTGACGCATCCGTGCCGCCCGGGCGCGGCGCGGCTTCACACGGTCGCGGAGCTCGAGGGCCTCCGCCCGTTCGTGCAGGAACTGGGCGCGGCGGCGCCGGCGCTCGGCTTCGGTCTCGCGGTCCGACTCTCGGCCACCGGGCTCTCTGTCCGGCATGGGCAACACCACCCCAGGTCGTACGTCCACTTTCCCCCGGACAGCGGGTTTGATGCCAGAGCGGCGTCTTCCGGGGGGCTCGGTGAGGTGCGGAGTTGTCGGTCTCGGGGGCGTCCGGGGGGTCCCGGGCGCGGTTACCGTTGCAGTTATGCGTATCCACGTCGTCGACCACCCGCTGGTGGCGCACAAACTCACCACGCTGCGCGACAAGCGCACCGACTCCCCGACCTTCCGACGCCTCGCCGACGAGCTGGTCACCCTGCTCGCGTACGAGGCCACCCGGGACGTGCGCACCGAGCAGGTCGACATCGAGACCCCGGTCACTCCGACGACCGGCGTCAAGCTGTCGCACCCGCGCCCGCTGGTCGTGCCGATCCTGCGCGCCGGGCTCGGCATGCTGGACGGCATGGTGCGGCTCCTGCCCACCGCCGAGGTGGGCTTCCTCGGGATGATCCGCGACGAGGAGACCCTGCAGGCGTCGACGTACGCGACCCGCATGCCGGAGGACCTCTCCGGGCGTCAGGTGTACGTCCTCGACCCGATGCTGGCCACCGGCGGCACGCTCGTCGCGGCCATCCAGGAGCTGATCAAGCGCGGCGCGGACGATGTCACCGCCGTGGTGCTCCTCGCCGCGCCCGAGGGCGTCGAGGTCATGGAGCGCGAGCTCGCGGGCACGCCGGTGACGGTCGTGACGGCGTCGGTGGACGAGCGGCTCAACGAGAACGGCTACATCGTTCCGGGCCTCGGCGACGCCGGAGACCGGATGTACGGGACCGCGGAGTAGCACTCAGCGGCCCTTTCGGGCAGCAGCGCTCAGCAGTCTTTCTTGCCGTTGGACGTCGAGGGCGCCGGCTTGGGTTTGGCGAGTACCGCCAGAGCCTTGTCGGCGTCCTCTTTCTTTGCCAGATCCTTGAACTTGTCGCCCAGGATGAGGTCCACCTCGCCGCCCTTGCGGGCGTCGGCCCGGCTCTCGGTGCCCGCGAGCTGTGTGCCGAGGACCGGCAGCGCGGTGTCCGTGGCGGTCTTGGCGCCGAGCAGTACCCCGGTGCCCTTGACCTTCTTGTCGTACGCCTTCGGCGCGTTGTCCACCTTGCCGATGGTGAAGCCGCGCTTCTTGAGCTCGGCCGCGACGTCCTTGGCGAGACCGGAGCGGGGCGTGGCGTTGAAGACGTTGACCTTGACCTGGGCCGGCTTGGGCAGTGCCTTGGGGGCGGCCGGCTCGGTTGAAGGGCCGGGCCTGGTCGCGCAGTGGCCGCGCGAGCTCGCCGCGGTGGCCTTGCCGCCGCCCGTGAAGACGTCGATGAGCTGCAGTGTTCCCCAGCCGATCAGGCCGACCGCCATGGCGGACGCGACCACCGCGAGCACGATCCTGCGGCGGCCACGGGGGCGGCGCATTCGCGGGTATTTGGCCCCCGTGATGCGGTATTCGCCGCCCATGCCGGGGGGAGTGAGCATGCTCATGGGCGCAGCGTAATGCGGCGACGCCGTGATGCCTACTAAATGATCATTGGCTTGGGCTCAGTCCAACCCGAAAGGGCCAATGAGGGCGTGCGCGAGCGCGGGCGCCGGGTGGGGCGAGGTGGGATGGGGTGCGATGGGCAAGCGTGAGGTCACGCGTGAGAGCGCGCATGAGGGCATGCGTGAGAGCGGGCGTGAGGGCATGCGTGCCCGGTGTCGCGGCTGTGCGCCGTTGTCAGCCCAGTTCGAGTACGCGGGCGTGCAGCACCTGGCGCTGCTGGAGCGCCGCGCGGACCGCGCGGTGCAGTCCGTCTTCCAGGTACAGGTCGCCCTGCCACTTCACCACGTGCGCGAAGAGGTCGCCGTAGAACGTCGAGTCCTCCGCGAGGAGGGTCTCCAGGTCCAGCTGGCCCTTGGTCGTCACGAGCTGATCGAGGCGGACCGGGCGCGGCGCGACGTCCGCCCACTGCCGGGTGCTTTCCCGGCCGTGGTCGGGGTACGGCCGGCCGTTTCCGATGCGCTTGAAGATCACACGGAAAGCCTACCGGGCAAGGCTCTCCGGGCGCAGCCATGGAGACGGAGTGTGACTCTGGGAAATGCCACCGGAAACCGGGGCAAACCGGGAACACTCAAGCCGGGAGCAGGGGCAGAAGTGAGCGACAGCCGACCGATGCCGTCCATGACGGGGCGCGCGAACCCCTCTAACGTGTCTTCGCCGGTCACGAGGGTGACGCCCGGAAGGGAAGGTTCCGGTAGGGGTGCGGCGCTGCCCCGGGAAGCGATGGAGATCATCTCCGGGTACGCCTTCGCCGGGCCGGCGCTGGACCTCGGCGCGCTCCTGTGGGACGGGCGGTGTCTGCCCGACGCCCAGGTCCGCATCCCGCTGGCCATGCTCAACCGGCACGGGCTCGTCGCGGGGGCGACCGGCACCGGAAAGACGAAGACCCTCCAGCTCATCGCCGAGCAACTGGCCGCGCAGGGCGTGCCGGTGTTCCTCGCCGACATCAAGGGGGACGTCTCGGGGATCTCGGTGCCCGGGGAGAGCGGCGAGAAGGTCGCCGAACGGGCGCGGGAGGTCGGGCAGACGTGGGAGGCGACGGGCTTCCCGAGCGAGTTCTACGCGCTGGGCGGGATCGGCACCGGCATTCCCGTGCGGGCCACGATCACGAGCTTCGGCCCCGTGCTGCTCTCGAAGGTGCTCCAGCTGAACCAGACGCAGGAGCAGTCGCTCGGCCTGATCTTCCATTACGCCGATCAAAAAGGGCTCGAACTGGTCGATCTGAAGGACCTGCGGGCCGTGGTGACGTTCCTGACGTCGGACGAGGGCAAGTCCGAGCTCAAGGGGATCGGCGGGCTCTCCACGGTCACCGCGGGCGTCATTCTGCGGGCACTGACCGCCTTCGAGGCGCAGGGCATGGGGAACTTCTTCGGGGAGCCGGAGTTCGACACGAGCGAGTTCCTGCGGGCGGCGCCGGACGGGCGGGGCGTGGTGTCGGTCCTTGAGCTGCCCGCCGTACAGGACAAGCCGCAGCTCTTCTCGACGTTCCTGATGTGGCTCCTCGCGGATCTCTACCACGACCTGCCCGAGGTGGGCGACGTGGAGAAGCCGAAGCTCGTCTTCTTCTTCGACGAGGCGCACCTGCTCTTCAACGGGGCGTCGAAGGCGTTTCTGGAAGCGATCACCCAGACCGTGCGGCTGATCCGCTCGAAGGGGGTCGGCGTCTTCTTCGTGACGCAGACGCCGAAGGACGTCCCCGGGGATGTCCTCGCCCAGCTGGGCAACCGCGTCCAGCACGCGCTGCGGGCCTTCACCCCGGACGACCAGAAGGCGCTGAGGGCGACGGTCCGGACGTTCCCGAATGCGGCGTACGACCTGGAGGAGACGCTGACCGCGCTCGGCACGGGCGAGGCGGTGATCACCGTACTGAGCGAGAAGGGCGCGCCGACGCCGGTGGCCGTGACGCGGTTGCGGGCGCCGGAGTCGCTGATGGGCCCGGCGGAGGCGGGGGCGCTGGAGGGGGCGGTGAAGGGGTCGGTGTTGTACGGGCGGTATGCGGAGGCGGTGGACAGGGAGTCGGCGTACGAGAAATTGACCGCGCGTCAGGCGGAGGCGGAGGAGGCGGCCGCGGAGGTGGCGGCGGCCGCGGAGGCCGCGGAGGCCGCGGCGGAGAGGGCGGAGGGGGCGGGGGGTGGTAAGGCGGAGGCTTCGGGTTCCGTGGTGGATCAGGTGGTGGGGAGCGGGATCTTCAAGTCGCTCGCGCGGTCGTTGGGGACGCAGATCGGGCGGGAGATTTCACGTTCGGTGTTCGGGACGGCCCGGCGCAGACGCGGACGCTGAGGCCGGCGGGGGCGCCGGGCGTCCGCGTCTGCGCCGGTGGTGGGGCGGAGGGGGGTGGGGGCAGAGGGGGTGGGTGAAGGGGGCTAGCGGTCGTTCGGCTCGGGCCGGTCCTCCTGCCGGCCTTCTTCGTCGGCCTGCGAGGGTGCGGGGTTGGGTGCGGGGCTGGGGTCGGGGGCGTTGCGTACGGCTTCGGCGCGGAGGAGTGCGTGCATGGCCGCGTACGGGTCGATGGGCATGGGTGTCTGTCCTCAGTTCGCTGCTGCTGGTGCTTGGTGGTGGGGCTGTCGGCCCGAGCGGGGCGCGGCCTGTCAGCAGCGGAGGACGACGGAACGCGGGGCGGGGAGGTGGCCGAGGCCACCGGTGGGGAGGGGGCGGCTTCGGCGGGGGCCGCGGGGGCGTGTGGCTCGGTTGGCGAGGGGGCTGGGGCGTCGCGTGGGTACGCGGAGTGCGCTGTCGGCGGTTTCCTGGTGAGCCTCGCCTGCGGGCTCGCTGGAGACGGCCGCGGGTGGCGGTGGGGCTGGGGCGGCTTCCGTGGGGGAGGCGGGGGCGAGGACGGTGCCGAGGAGTGCCAGAAGGATGAGGGCAGCTCTGAGCCACGCGGGGCGGGGTGACGCGGCGCGACTCATGAGGGGTCATGTCCCCCGGGGGAACCTGCTTGCTGTTCCTCGGCGCCGAGATCCCCTCTGTTGGACTACGGAGGGGGTGCGGGTGCGGGGGCGGGTGGCGCTGGCGGTGCGGGCGGGGGTGGGTGCGGCGCTTGCTCGCCTTGGGGTGGGTGCGGGTGTGGGCAGGTGCGGTGCTTGCTCGCCTTGGGGTGGGTCGGAGTGCGGGTGTGGGCGGGTGCGGTGCTTGCTCGCCTTGGGGGTTGGGCCGCGCCGGTACGTCCGTCCTCGCTGTCGTCCGGTGGGCGCGTGGGTGTTGCGGCACCGGGTTGCTGCGGCACCGGTGGATCTCGCGGTCACCCCAGCCGTGGGGCGGGGCCGCGCCGGTATGTCCGTCCTCGCTATCGTCCGGTGGCCGCGTGGATGCTTCGGCTCCGGAGCGCCGCGAGCCGTGCTCCGGGCGGACAAACCGGCACGTCCCCTCGCGCGCGCTGCAGGCTGCGGGCGGTCGGGGGCTGGGCTCCCCTGGCTTGGGGGTACATGGGTTGCCCGGTTGCCCTTCCGCTCCCCGCCGCGGCTTTCCCACCCGGTCACACGGGCTGCACGCCCCCTCCCCCCCGAGTCGATCCCGGCACCGCGGGGCAATCGGGCGGGTGGGTGGGAAAGGCTTGTTCAGGCAGGGGCGGATGCGGGGTAATCGGGTGGGTGGGTGGGGAAGGCCTGTTCGGGGAGGGTGCAGCTGCGGGGCAAGGGTTACTTGGGGGAGGACTTGGCTGCCGCCTTGAGCTGCTGCTTGTGGGCGCGGACTCGCTGCAGGGATTCGGGCCCCTTGATGTCCGCGACCGAGCGGTACGCGTCCGGCTCCCCGTACGCCCCCGCCGCCTCCCGCCAGCCGGCAGGCCGTACGCCCAGTTGCTTGCCGAGCAGGGCCAGGAAGATCTGGGACTTCTGCTTCCCGAAGCCCGGGAGGTCGTTGAGGCGCTTCAGGAGGTCCTTGCCGGAGTCGGCGCCCTCCCACAGGGCGGTGGGGTCGCCCTCGTAGTGCTCCACGAGGTACGCGCACAGCTGCTGAATCCGCTTCGCCATCGACCCCGGATAGCGATGCACCGCCGGTTTGGCGGAGAGCAGCGCGGCGAACTCGTCAGGGTCGTACGCCGCGATCTCGTGCGCGTCGAGATCGTCCGCGTTCAACCGCCGCGCGATCGTATGCGGGCCCGCGAACGCCCACTCCATCGGAACCTGCTGGTCAAGCAGCATCCCGACGAGAGCGGCCAGCGGACTGCGGCTGAGGAGCGCATCGGCCTCCGGCTCCTGGGCCAGGTGCAGGGTGATGTCGTTCATGGAGCCGATCATCCCGCGTGGCGCCGGGCTTCGCCTGGTGGCCCCGGGGCGCGGAAATCCGCGTGCGTCCCCGGGCTGCCCCCACCTACCATCGCCCCATGTCTACGCCCCGCATCTCCTAGCCAGGACACCGGTCTCCACGTCACCCGTGTGTCCATTCGCTACTGCGGAGCGTTACCCCATGATCACCGCCCGACGCATCGACGTCCGCGTCGGCGCCCGGCTCCTGCTGGCCGGCGCCTCCTTCCACATCGCCCCCGGCGACCGCATCGGCCTCGTCGGCCGTAACGGCGCGGGCAAGACCACCCTCCTCAAGGCCCTCGCGGGACAGGTCGCCCCGGCCGCGGGCACCCTCACCCGCACCGGCTCCCTCGGCTACCTGGCCCAGGACCCCGCCGCCGCCGACCCGCACAGCACCGTCACGGCCCGCATCCTCTCCGCCCGCGGCCTCGACCGGGCCGCACGAGCCCTGCGTACCGCCGAGAGCGCGATGGCCACCGCCGAAAGCGACGCGGAGCAGCAGCGGGCCATGGCCGCCTACGCCCGCGCCGACGACGCCTTCCAGGCCAGGGGCGGGTACGCCGCCGAGGCGGAGGCCGCCCGCGTGGCCGCCGGGCTCGGCATCCCCGAGCGCATGATGGACGCGCCGGTGGGCCACCTCTCCGGCGGCCAACGGCGCCGCGTCGAGCTGGCCCGGATCCTCTTCTCGCGCCACGACACCCTGCTCCTCGACGAGCCGACCAACCACCTGGACGCGGATTCGGTGGGCTGGCTGCGCGGGTACCTCGGGTCGTATCCGGGTGGGCTCGTGCTGATCAGCCATGACACCGGACTCCTCGCGGACACCGTCAACCGCGTCTTCGCGCTCGACCCGGGCCGCGCCGCCCTCGACGTACACAACACCGGCTGGCACACCTACCTGTCCCAGCGGGCCGCGGACGAGCGGCGCCGCGGCCGTGAGCGGGCCAACGCGGAGCGGAAGGCCGCTTCGCTGCGCAGCCAGGCGGAGAAGATGCGCTCGCACGTCGCCACCGCCACCGCCGCGAAGAACATGGCCCGCCGCGCCGACCGGATGCTCGCCGACACCGAGCCCGTGCGGAGGGGCGATCGCGTGGCGCGGATCCGGTTGCCCGAACCCGCGCCGTGCGGGCGTACGCCGCTCGGTGCGATCAGTCTGGTGAAGGCGTACGGGGGTCATCAGGTGCTCAGGGGTGTCGATCTGGCCGTCGACCGGGGCAGCCGGCTCGTCGTCCTCGGGTTCAACGGGGCCGGGAAGACCACCCTCCTGCGCCTCCTCGCCGGGGCCGAACTCCCGGACAGCGGGCGGGTGGTGCACGGTCACGGTGCGCGGCTCGGCTACTTCGCGCAGGAGCACGACACCCTGGACGGCGGGATGACGGTGCGTGAGAACCTCGCCGCCGCGGCGCCCGGCCTCACGGACGGGGAGGTGCGGGGCGTCCTCGGGTCGTTCCTGTTCCGCGGGGACGACGCCGACAAGCCCGTATCGGTGCTCTCCGGCGGCGAGAAGACCCGGCTCGCGCTCGCGGGGCTCGTGCACTCGGGGGCGAACGTGCTGCTCCTCGACGAGCCGACGAACAACCTCGACCCGGCGTCGCGCGACGAGGTGCTCGGCGCGGTGGGCACGTATCCGGGAGCCATCGTGATGGTCACGCACGACGAAGGGGCCATCGACGCGCTGCGGCCCGATCGCGTACTGCTCCTGCCGGACGGGACCGAGGACCTCTGGAGCCCCGACTACAGGGACCTTGTGGCGCTCGCCTAGCCGAAACCGGAACCGGAACCGAACCGCATCCCGCGGCGGCGCTGGGGCCGCGCGGCGACCGTGCCCGCCCGGCCCCCAGCGCTGCGGGCGTTCTCCCTCGCGCGCGGAGCTACGGGGTCTCTCAGCCGGGCCCGCGATGCGCCGGACCTGCACAGGGGGCCGCGAACAGACGGACCGACAACAGGGGGCCGCAAAGCGACGGCACGGCCCCCTGTGCTTGCCTACCCCGATGAGCCGAACCCCAGCCCTCCGTAGCGACACCCCCGTCCGCCCCCGCCGAGCCCCCGACCTCCCCGCCTGCGTGGAAGCCCTCGCTCAAGTGCACAAGGCCGACGGCTACCCCACCAACTGGCCCGCGCACCCCGCCGACTGGCTGGCCGGGGGCTCGCTCATCGGGGCCTGGGTCGCCGAGCTCGACGGGCGCGTCGCGGGGCACGTGGCGCTCTGCCGCAGCGGCGCGGACGACGTGGCCCCAGCGCTGTGGAGCGAGCGCGAGGGCGTGGGTGCCGAAGAGACCGCCGTGGTCAGCAGGCTGTTCGTCGCGCCGGGCGCCCGCGGGCACGGGATCGGTGCCCGGCTGCTGGCGCGGGTCGTGGCCGAGGCCGGGGAGAGGGGGTTGTACCCCGTACTGGACGTCGTCGCCTCCGACACTTCGGCCACAGCCCTCTACGAACGTACGGGCTGGCAGTTCCTCGGCACGGGCGAGCAGCACTGGAGCCCGCGGCAGACCGTGACCGTGCGGTGTTATGCCGCACCGGAATCCGCGGCTCCGCCGAGCTGAGCCACTCCGTGGCCCCGCCGAGCCGAATCAATCCGTGACCCCGTCGAGCCGAGTCACCGCGTCCCGCAGCGCGTCGATCAGCCCCCGTACCGCCGGGCGGTCCGGCGCCGGGCCCCGCACCGCCGCGTAGATCGACCGGAGCGGCACCGGATTGCGGACCTCGCGGACGACCACACCGGGGTGGGGCGCGTCCAGGCCGAGTTCCGGTACGAGGCTGACACCGAGACCCGCGGCGACGAAGCCCTGCGCCGTGGCGTAGTCCCCGCTCTCCACCACGAAGTCCGGGCTGAAGCCGGCCGCACCGCACGCGTCGAGGATGGGGTCGAGGCAGGGGCCCGGCGACTCGCTCGCGACCCACGGTTCGTCGGCCAGGTCCGTCATCTCGAGCCGCTGCTTCACGGCGAGGGGATGGCCCGCGGGGAGCACGGCGTGGTAGCGGTCATCAAGAAGATGCTCGAACCGGACGCCGTCCACGCCCAGTTGGTCCGGCGGCCTGACCACCAGAGCGAGGTCGGCCTGCCGGTCCCGCACCGCGGGCATCGGATCGTCGGGGTCCGACAGCTTCAACTCGACCTGCACACCGGGTTGCGCGCGCCGGAGCGCGGCCAGGGCCGGGGCGACCAGCGGCGCGCCCGCCGTCGTGAAGTACCGCATGGAGACCCGGCCCGTACGCCCCGCCCGCAGCTCGGCGAGCGCCGTCTCCGCCTCGGCGATCTGCTTGCCGATTACCACCGCGTACTCGGTGAGCAGCCGCCCGGCGTCCGTCGCCCGCACCCCGCGGCCGGTGCGCTCCAAGAGGGCGATGCCCGCCTCCTTCTCCAGGGCCGCCATCTGCTGGCTGACCGCGGAGGGCGTGTACCCGAGGTTGCGTGCCGCGGCGGTCACGGAGCCGCTGGTGACCACTGCCCTGAGGACCTGCATGCGCCGCGTATCAAGCATGCAGTTCAGCTTAATCCTGCTCCGGAACCCTTGCGCACAACTAACAGGGTGGGGGCCTGGTCGCTGGATAAGGTCAAACACTTAGTGAGCGACAACTGACCGTGTCACGACGCAAGGAGCGGACCATGTCTTACCCGGAGCCCCGCTATCTCGGCGAAGAAGGCGAGATCAACGCCGTGTTCAGACCGGCCGACCAAGAGCCCGAGCTGGTCCGCCCCGGCGGCAACCGCACGCACTATCTCGCGACCCACGCCTCCACCGGCGGCGAATTCGGCCTTTACAAGGTGGACTTGGGCCCGAAGTCCCCCGGACCGAGCACGCACTTCCACAAGTCGATCTCGGAGTCCTTCTTCGTCCTGTCCGGCCAGGTCCAGCTCTACAACGGAGAGCGCTGGATCACCGGCGGCCCCGGGGACTTCCTCTACGTCCCGGTCGGCGGCCTGCACGCCTTCAAGAACGACAGCGACGACCCCGCCTCCATGATCATGCTGTTCTCCCCGGGCGCCCCGCGCGAGGAGTACTTCGAGCAGGTCGCGGAGATGGCCCAGAAGGGCGGCAAGGAATTCGGCGAGTTCCTCGTCAAGCACGACAGCTTCTTCGTCGAGCGCTGAGGGCGCCTTGGCTCATCCGTCCTTCGGCACCTCGCAGTCGCGGGACGGGCTCTCCCCGGGCCACCCCATGCCTTCGAAGCGGATGGTGGAGTCATCCTTGCCCTTGCCGAGGGTGACCACTGCCACGGCCTTGTTGTATGGGTTGCCGTCGTTGTCCATGCAGAACCATCCGGTTACCCCGGGGACGCCCTTGGTGGAGTACGTGGCTCGCCACTGGTCCCGGACGCCCTCAAGGCTCGGTACGCGGCTGTTCGCGTCAGGAGGTGTTTCCTTGAGGGCGTTGGCCGCGAGCCAGACCGAGTCGAAGGCGCTCATGGCGCGGGAGTCGTCCCAGAAGTCGGACTCGCCGGAGCTGAGGCCCCGCCGCTCGGCTTCGCCCTGGATTGAGCGCAGGACCTGAGCCGGTGAGCGTGTCGCGCTCGTGTAAAACTCCTTGGTCTTCCCGAAGTCGCCCTTCTCCCACATCTGGGGGTGCCCCACAGCTGAGTACTGCAGAGTGATCCGGGGATTGTCCTTCAGGGCCTTCCAGTCGCGGGCCGTGAGGTACAGCGAGACGGTGGAGGCCCCGGAGCCGGTGATCACTGTTTGCTCCAGCTTGCCGCACGGGCGCGCCGCGAGTTCCAGCAGGAAGAGCCGCAGGTGTACGGGGCGCCCGGCGAAGTAGATGTTCTTGGCCCGGCTGTTGCAGACCGAGTCGACCATGGCTGCGAACTGGTTGGCGACGTTGCCCACCTCGGTCGGACTCTCGGACTCAAACTCCTTGGGCTTGGTTCGCGGGGAGACGGCTTTGGCGAAGGCTTTGGCGAGCGAGGAGTTGTACGTGTCGTGGGGGCGGATGTCCACCACGAGCACGGCGTCCTCGCGCTTGGTGTCCTTCTCGCCTGTGTTGTAGTCGACCAGGGCTTTCGCCTGGTCGGAGTTGGTCGGCGCGGTGCGCGCCATGCCGGGAAAACGTTGTGTTCCGTCCGTGCGTACGTTTTCCATCTCGTCGGCGGTGATCGGGCCGCCGACCATCGGAATGTCCACAGCGGCCAAGGCGTGCAGGGCGTCCTCGGTGTTCTGGACGCTCAGGTTGAAACCTGTGACCGCACGCAGCGGGGACTGGGAGTCGTCGGTCATGTCGTGAAGGCGGCTGGTGACCTTCTCCCACGAGGCGTAGTCCCGGCCCGGGTTGGCGAGGACAAGACGGATGCTCGGGGTGCGTGAACCCAGTGGTGCGGCATGGTTCGCGTGAAGCTGGGCCAGGTAGGCGCCCTGTACCTCCCGCAGGACCTGACGCCGTTCGGGACCGTTGTCGGGAGTCATCGGCAGCATGAACGCCACGGTGGCCGTGGACTTCGCCTTCTCCGCCGCCGCGTTCTCCTCACGGATCAACCGGGTGACCTTGTCAAGACCGGGGTTGTCCGCCTTGTCGAAGGTGTAGGTCCCGTCACTGATGCCGACGCACTGGTTGTTCTTCTTCTCGATGCGCAGGTCGTAGTGGCAGTAGTCGGGACGGCTCACCACTTCGTTCGTCACCCAGCCCAGTCCGGCGCACAGCACGGCCAGACCGCCGAGCACCACTGCCTGCTTCTGCCGCTGGCCCGGTACCCACAGTTTCCGCGCGAGGACGGCGAGTCCGGCCAGAACCAGGGCGACAGCCAGGTACAGCACCGGCTCGGGCCAGGTCATCAGGAAGCTCGGCACGTCAATCAGCCTCCGAGGGAATCGGCAGGTGGGGTATCCGGTGGCCGGCAGCGAGAAGGGTCGGCCATCGAGCGGCCGCCTGCCGTATGGCACCGTCCTCGTCGTCGAAGGCGACTCCAAGGCTGTGGAGAAGCATGCGGAGCGGGTTGTCGGAGGAGTCCGGGGCCTCGTAGACGGATGAGAGGGTGGAAATCTCCCACAGCATCGTCACCATCCGGTTGATTTCCCTGTGCTCGCTGTCGGGGCGCCCGCCGTCGCAGGCCTGACAGGGAATGTCCGGTTCGGGGTGCCGCGCGGCGTATCCGGCAGGCGGGTGTGGAGCGGCGCACACGAACTGCACGGTGCTGAGCCAGTCGCGTCCACTGCTCCGAGAGAAGATCTGGTGCAGTGCGGCCACGACCGTCTTCCGCCGCCCGAGAGCTAGGCAGTGATGGAGGTACCCGTCGCGCTCGGGCTGCTGAGTGGCGTCATTGGGCCAGATGTAGTGGCTGCGGGCCGCTTCGTGCAGACTCTTCCAGTAGGCGTCCACCGACTCGACCGTCGACGCTGTCGATCGGTCGCCCCCTCCGGGCACGGCGGGCTGCACACGCAGCTGGTGCACCAACAGCTCCCGTAGGGCCCGGTCGGAAACGACCGGCACAAACGCGCCCGCGCCTTGCCAGGGTTGGCGGTCCCAGAGGTCTTCTCTCAGAAAGTCCCGCACCTGTTGTGGATTCTCGGCCCAGTTCTCCCCGGCAGCCGGGGGCAGAGGGAGCCGCCGCCCGTGATCGGTACGCAGACGCAGCGCCGCCGCGCGTCGTGGCAGCCAGGAGCGCGGATTGTCGTCCGGAACGAGGTACCACAGCAGCGCGTCGCAGGTGGTCGGCCGTCTCAGCGGAGGGAGACCGAACAGCACCTCCCGCAACTGGGACGGTTCGCCGGTCGGCACGTCCGCCGGGGCGGCGGGAAGGGTGAGGAGAACCTCTCCGAGTCGAGAGGGGGCACACCGCAGGAGGTCACTGTCGTGCTTGCCCAGGTCCCTGCGGGCCGCCCGGATCAGGATGCCCGCGCTTCCCGCGCCGCCCATGCTGAGACGCTCGATCAGATCCGGCAGACCGCGGGGGCAGTTGAGGCGGCCGATCTCGGCGCCGATGCTTCCGGGCCCCAGGGCCGGCGTACGCATTCGCAGCCGCCACTGCCCGGGGGTCCCATCGGCCGGGGAGGCCCACAGACCGGTGTCAACGTCCGAGACGCAGACCGGAGCGGAGTGAGTCGAGCTGGCCGGGCGTTCGGTGACACCGGCCACGGTGGCGACAATGACAGGGCGCTGAACGGTGGTGTTCCCCGCACTCCTCGCAGCTCCCGGCCCGCCGATCTGGACGTAGGCGGCCAGGAGCAGGTCGAGCAGTTTTCGGCTGGTGCCGCTGTGTGCGTCGTCTATCAGGATCAGTGCGCGTGGCGGCGGAAACCAGTGCCGGCCGCCGGTGTGCGCGTCGACGTCCGCGAGGAAGGCCCGAGCCAGCCGCTCCTCCAGATCGGCTCGGGCGCCGGCGCCGGTCTGCAGCTTCAGGTGCGCGGCGTACATCAGGAGCCGTCTCGCGCCCTCTCCCGGATACGTGCCGAGTTCACCCCGCCACCAGTCCAAGGCGCGCTTCTGCGGGCGGGGGGCCAGATACCTGTCGCGGAGCCGCTGGGCGAGGCCGTCCAAGTTCGGCGCACCGGGGATGAGTGCCGCGATCACCGGCATCGCGGCCTGGAGCAACTCCCCGAACAGAGACCTGAGCCTGTTCTCGGACGTTGCGTCCGTGAGAGCACGAAACAACTCTCTCAGCTTACTGCGGAAATCCGCGGCACCTCTGGGGCCGGCCCCGGCCCCGTGACCACCGTCGGCAGTATCTCCGTCGCCGCCTTCCCCGTCGGTATCCGCGAGCAGGGCGACAGCCACGAGGCCGTACGTGAAGCGGGGAAAACGGATGTTGTCCGACTCCAGGGCAATGACCAGCCAGTTCAACGCCACAACAGCCGGGGAGTCGGTGAGCTCGGTGCCGTCCTCCGGAGCAGGCTCGCCCGACCCGGCGGGAAGCGGCCACCGCGCGACGGGAACAGGGCCGTCGACATAGGAGGTGTAGAGCTCCTCGCACAGGGCGGTCTTCCCGGTGCCGCGGCCACCATAGATCTCCACCACCGGGGCGCCGGCGGGATAGGTGAGCTGGACCTGACCGCCCTGGGCCTTGCGTCCCACAAGGCCGGGAATGAACGTGTTCCGGAAAGCCGCGTACCCGTAGAGCTCTCCGTTCGGCATTCCTTACCCCCGTACCCCCGTGCGACGGACCGGGAGTCAGGTGAAAGGCGGACAACTCCCCTGTGGCGGACCCGCATTGGCCGTTCCGGATCAGTGACGGTGCCGTAGGCGCCAGGATGCGGCGCGGTCGAGTGCCTGTCCACCCTGAGAACCAGCCGACCTGACTCGGGGGCCCTGTGCGGGCACAGGGCGGCGGGCTTCATGGAAGACCGCCCACAAAATGCGACCAGGACGGCAGCCACCCACGAAGAAGGGCCCCACCGCGAACGGTGGGGCCCATCAACTTAGTGCCCGGTGAGGCACTGGCGGAGGATACGAGATTCGAACTCGTGAGGGGTTGCCCCCAACACGCTTTCCAAGCGTGCGCCCTAGGCCACTAGGCGAATCCTCCGCCGCAAACAATACAAGACGTTGAGGAGTGCTCGCGAACCAGATCCACTTCCGGTCTCGAGATCGCTCCCGGGATCGGCCTGGGGACGTCCCCGGGGCGGAGACCGGGGTGGGGTCCGGCGTCGCTTCCGGGCCCCGGGATCCGCTAAGGTGGGGCTCAGCCCCTCACGTGGCGCTATCTGACTGAACTCCCCCAGGGCCGGAAGGCAGCAAGGGTAGGTTGGCTCTGGCGGGTGCGTGGGGGGCGCTTTGCGTTGGGGCGGTCCAGGTTGTCAGTGGTCGCCATTAACCTCGTAGGTGTGTCGTCTCTCGCGTTGTACCGCCGCTATCGCCCGGAGTCATTCGCCGAGGTCATCGGGCAGGAGCATGTAACCGACCCGCTGCAGCAGGCGCTGCGCAACAACCGGGTCAATCACGCCTACCTGTTCAGTGGCCCGCGCGGCTGCGGCAAGACGACGAGCGCGCGCATCCTGGCCCGCTGTCTCAACTGTGAGCAAGGTCCCACTCCGACGCCCTGCGGCGAGTGTCAGTCCTGCCGCGACCTGGCGAGGAACGGCCCGGGTTCGATCGACGTCATCGAGATCGACGCCGCTTCGCACGGAGGTGTGGACGACGCCCGTGACCTGCGCGAGAAGGCCTTCTTCGGGCCGGCGAGCAGCCGGTACAAGATCTACATCATCGACGAGGCGCACATGGTCACTTCGGCGGGCTTCAACGCCCTGCTGAAGGTGGTCGAGGAGCCGCCGGAGCACCTCAAGTTCATCTTCGCGACGACGGAGCCCGAGAAGGTCATCGGGACGATCCGGTCGCGTACGCACCACTACCCCTTCCGCCTCGTTCCCCCCGGCACGCTCCGGGAGTATCTGGCGGAGGTGTGCGGCCGGGAGCAGATGGCCGTCGAGGAGGGTGTGTTCCCGCTGGTCGTGCGGGCCGGTGCCGGTTCCGTGCGTGACTCGATGTCCGTCATGGACCAGCTCCTCGCGTCCGCGGCCGATGACGGTGTGACGTATGCCATGGCGACCTCCCTCCTCGGTTACACGGACGGGTCGTTGCTCGACTCCGTGGTGGAGGCCTTCGCGTCGGGGGACGGCGCGGCCGCCTTCGAGATCGTCGACCAGGTCATCGAGCGCGGCAACGACCCGCGGCGCTTCGTCGCCGACCTTCTGGAGCGGCTGCGGGACCTGGTGATCCTCGCGGCGGTTCCGGACGCGGCGCAGAAGGGACTCATCGACGCCCCGTCGGACGTCGTGGAGCGGATGCAGGCGCAGGCGAGCGTCTTCGGCGGCGCCGAGCTCAGCCGCGCGGCCGACATCGTGAACGAAGGCCTCACGGAGATGCGGGGAGCGACATCACCCCGCCTGCAGCTCGAGCTGATCTGCGCCCGCGTGCTGCTCCCGGCCGCGTACGACGACGAGCGCTCGCTCATGGCCCGCCTCGACCGTCTTGAGCGCGGCGGCAACTTCATGGCGGGAGCGCAGGCGGGCGGCGGTCCTGGCCCGGCGATGGCGTACGTTCCCGGTCCCGATGCCCATGCGGGTACGCAGCCCGGGGTGCACCCCGGGGCGCGGCAGCCGGGTTCCGCGGATGCGCAGGTTCCGCCGGGGGGCGGGGCCGCGGCGGTGCGGGCGGCTGTGCGGGGTGGGGGGCCGGCTCCTGCTGCTGGTTCTGCTGAGTCGGCGGCTTCTGCTCCTGCCGCGTCGCCGGCTCCTTCCTCTCCGGCCCCGGAGCCGGTTGCTCCGCCGGTGCAGGCAGCTCCGACTCCGGCGCCGGGTCCCCAGGCACCCGCCGGCCCGGCACCGGCTGCCCCGGCGTCCGGTGAGCGGCGTCCTGGTGGGTGGCCGACGGCTTCGGCGCCGGGGAGCGGGCCACAGCAGACCGGGCCCGCCACTTCCGCTCCTTCCGGGGCCCCGCGTCCGGGTGGCTGGCCCACGGCCGCGCCCGCCGGGGGCAGTGCTCCGGCTCCGGCGGCGAATCCGGCTCCGGCTCCGGCGGCGGCTCCCGCACCGGCTGCGACTCCGGTGGCGGCCTCGGCTCCGGTGGGCGGGCCCGACCCGCGGACCCTGTGGCCGAACATTCTTGAGGCGGTCAAGGGCCGCCGCCGCTTCACCTGGATCCTGCTGAGCCAGAACGCCCAGGTGGCGGGCTTCGACGGGACGACACTGCAGATCGGCTTCGTGAACGCGGGGGCGCGGGACAACTTCGCCAGCAGCGGCAGTGAGGACGTACTGCGGCAGGCGTTGTCGGAGCAGTTCGGCGTGCAGTGGAAGGTCGAGGCGATCGTCGACCCCTCCGGTGGCTCGGCGCCGCCGCCCGCCGCGGGCAACTTCGGGGGCGGCGGGACGCCTCCGCCCGCGCGGCCTGCTCCGCAGCAGCAGTACCAGCAGCAGTCGCCGCCGCCCGCGCCGCCCACCGCGAACCGGGCGCCCGCCCCCGCACCTACGCCCGCCCCGGCTCCCGCCCCGGAGCAGCGCGTTCCGGACCACGTCTCCCCGGAGGACGACACATGGGCGGACGACGACCCCGACCTGGTCGAGTCGGCGCTGTCCGGCCATGACCTGATCGTCCGCGAACTGGGCGCGACGATCGTCGAGGAATACAACAACGAACCCTGAGGTGGCGCTGCGCTGGTCCGGGGCGCCAAGGGTGACGGGGCGACGGGGCAACGGCATGGTGGGGCGACGCGGTGACGGGGCTGCGGGATCACGGGACGGGTTCTGTCGGGCGCGGTGTCGTTTCTGTCCTGTCCCGCCGCCTCGCGGCGGATGGCTCCAGCCCGCCCGCTTGCCCCGGCAGCGGCTCCTCGCCGTACGGGCAACCCAGCCCCTCTGCGGGTTCGCCATCGCGTCGGCACCGTCCTGTCCGTCGGTCTGATCCTGGTCACCCCGCAGCGCCCTGCCATAGAGGCGACTCCCGCTCCCGCGCAGAGGCGGCCCCGTTCCGGGGAGTCAGGCAGGTGTGCGGGGAGCTGGACGGCCTGAGCGCCCTGGGCGCCCTGAGGAGATCCGCAGCCCCGCCCCGAGCCCCGCCCCGGAGAGCCGACCGCAGGGGCCCGATGCTGGAGGAACGTACAAGCACGGGAGCCCCCCAGGCTGGGGCGGCCGTACGAAGGCACGTGTCCCGCCAAGCTAGGCTGGCGCCCGTGAAGGTCCTCGTCATCGGCAGTGGTGCCCGCGAACACGCCCTGTGCCGCTCTCTGTCCCTCGACCCCGACGTCTCCGCCCTGTACTGCGCCCCCGGCAACGCCGGCATCGCGGACGTGGCCGAGCTGCGCCCGGTCGACGCCCTCGACGGCAGCGCGGTGGCCGCCCTGGCCACCAGGCTCGGCGCCGAGCTGGTGATCGTGGGCCCGGAGGCGCCCCTGGTCGCCGGAGTCGCCGACGCCGTGCGTGACGCCGGAATCCCCTGCTTCGGCCCCTCCAGGGAGGCCGCCCAGCTGGAGGGCTCCAAGGCCTTCGCCAAGGACGTGATGGCGGGCGCCCAGGTGCCCACCGCGCGGTCCTACGTCTGCACGACCCCGGAAGAGGTGGATGAGGCGCTCGACGCCTTCGGGGCGCCGTACGTCGTCAAGGACGACGGCCTCGCCGCGGGCAAGGGCGTTGTCGTCACCGATGACATCGAGGCGGCCCGAGCCCACGCCCTCGCCTGCGACCGTGTCGTCATCGAGGAGTTCCTCGACGGCCCCGAGGTCTCCCTCTTCGCCGTCACGGACGGCGTCACCGTAGTCCCGCTTCAGCCCGCGCAGGACTTCAAGCGCGCCCTCGACGGGGACGAGGGACCGAACACCGGCGGCATGGGCGCGTACTCGCCCCTCCCGTGGGCCGACCCGAAGCTGGTCGACGAGGTCATGCAGAGCGTGCTGCAGCCCACCGTCGACGAGCTGCGCCGCCGCGGCACCCCGTTCGCGGGGCTGCTGTACGCGGGCCTGGCGATCACCGGTCGCGGCGTACGGGTCATCGAGTTCAACGCCCGCTTCGGCGACCCGGAGACGCAGGTCGTCCTCGCCCGCCTGAAGACGCCGCTCGCCGGACTCCTGCTGGCCGCCGCGAACGGCACCCTCGCCGACCTGCCCCCGCTGCGCTGGAGCGACGACGCCGCGGTGACCGTGGTCATCGCCTCGCACAACTACCCGGAGACCCCGCGCACCGGCGACCCCATCGAAGGCCTCGGCGATGTCGCGGCACAGGATGCCCCGGACGCGTACGTCCTGCACGCGGGGACGAAGCGCGACGGCGACGCGGTGGTCAGCGCGGGCGGCCGTGTGCTCTCCGTGACGGCGACCGGCACGGATCTCACGGCGGCACGCGAGCGGGCCTACGCGGCGCTGTCCCGCATCCGCCTCGACGGCTCCCAGCACCGTACGGACATCGCGGCGAAGGCGGCCTCGGAGGCGTAGCCAAAGTCACCCGCGTCGCACCCGAGCCGCAGCCACGTGGTGCCCACGTGGCACCAACGCAGCACTCACGCGGCGCCCGCGAACGGCTCACAGGCCCCGGATCTGACACTGGATCCGGGGCCTGATCGTCATCCACCTTTACCCAAAGCCATTCCATCGAGTGACCGCTGGCCCATCCGGCTGACGATGCCCGGCACCCCAACTAGGGTGCGGCGCAAGCGGTTCAGGTGCCCAGAGCCAAACAGACCACCGGCATTGCGATGTCAGTGGCGGGTGCCACAGTGGGGGAGTGAGCAAATCCATCGGCGGCTGCCGTCCGCCCGTCGTCCCGGCCCCCGGCCGGGAGACAGGCGACGCAGGCAGCAGGGGGTGACATCGGTCGTGTCAGGTACGGGTGTGGAGGTGGGCGTGCAGTCCGCACGTTCCCAGGCGCTCGCCGTGCTGCGCATTCGCAGCAGGGCGCTGGCCGTCGCACTGCTGCCCGCTGCCGTCGCCGTCGTACTCATCGCGGGCGGCGTCACGGGCCATCTGACCGGCGGAAGTTGGGACGTCGCGCGCGGCGTCGTGACGGCCGTCGCCGCCCTCGTCCTGGTCGCCGCCGCGGGCATCGCGCTCGTGGTCGCTCGGGCAAGGCCCGCCGTCAGCCCGACCGTCCCGATCACCGAGGCCTCGGCCCCGGACCTGTATCGCCTCGTGCGGGACCTCGCCGACCGCCTCGACGTGCCGGCCCCCTCGGCGATAGCGCTCACCCCGGACTGCGACAGCTGGCTCGAGGACCGCACACACCCCGCGCACGGCCCGCCCGCGGAGGCCTCCGCCCCACCATCGCCCAAGGACACGGGCAACGGCGTGCGCGACGGTCGCCCCGCACCGCGCCGCCCGGCCCCCGTCACGCCGGTCCTCGTCATCGGCTCCCCGTTCCTGTGGTGGATGCGGGTCGGTGAGCTGCGCGCGGTGCTCGCCCCGGTCGTGGCCGGCACGGGACCCTCGGCACATCCCGACATAGCAGCGGCCCGACGCTTCATCCGCGGGCTCGACGCCGCGGTCGCGGTCACTTCCGCGCCGGGACGCGGTCCGCTCGTGCGTACGGTTCTTGGCGGCGCCGGCTGGGTGACGCGGCTGCTTCTGCGCAGCGTCCGGGGGCACGCGGGCGAGATGGAACGCGGGGTCGCTGCGGCCGCCGCCGAGCGCGCCCAGGCCGTGGACTACGGGGTGCGGATCGTCGCCCAGGAGCAGGTGGGCCTGGCGTATGCCGGGTGGGACCGGCTCCTGACCAAGGTCGCGCTGCCCGCCTGGCGGATGGGCCGCTGGCCCTCCCGGCTGGACGCGGGCGTCGTCTCCGCCCTCACCGAGCTCTCCCGCAGGGACCGCCTGGCCGAGGGCTTCACGTCCCGGCTGGGTGAGCGTCCCGCCTGTGACCTCCTGGAGGAGCCGGGGTCGGTGGACGAGGCGGCTTCGCTGCTCGCCGCACGCCTCTTCCACGGCGGCCCCGCCGAGCAGAGCCGGGACTGGGCGCCTGTGGCGTGGCAGGAGTATCCGGACGAGGTCGTGGACCGCAAGTGGCGCATGGACGCCGCCCGTCTCCACCGCGTACTGGACTCCCTGGGCGTCAGCCACGGCGCCGACCCGATGAGAGCCGACTCCAAGGGCCCGACACTGGGCCGCGTTCTGGACCACCTCACGGCGGAGGTGACGGAACCCCCCGACCCAGCGGAGACGCCGCACCGGACCCCCGCTCCCGGCCCAGCGGGGGGGCCGCCCCACCCGGCCCCCGCTCCCGGCACCACGGAAGCGTCGGCTGCCGCGGAATCCGCAGCGTCCGCGGAATCCCCGGCGTCCGAAGCAGCCTCAGCAGCGGCCTCAGCCTCCGAAGCGGCCTCGGCCGTCGAATCAGCCCCAACCGTCGAATCAGCCGTGGTCGGCGAAGAATCCATGGTCCGCGAAGAATCCATGGGCGGCGAAGAGCCCACAGACGGCCCCGGCGGTCTGCTGGCCGCGGGCCTCACCGCGGAGATCGCCCGCGAGGAAGCCGCAGCCCCGCCCCGCCCCGCGCCCACGGGACAGGGCCCGGACGGCGCGCTCTGGGACGACGGAATGCTGCCGTTGTTCCCGCTCCAGCCGCCGCGTACGGGGCGGGAGTTGCTGGCCGATCACGTCACGGCGCTGGTCTGCTGCGCGGCCGTGGACACGGCGGGCGCCGCACCCGGCCTCGACTGGCTGGACGGCCCGTCACTCCTGGTCGACGGGGAGCGCGCGGCGGATCTCACGCCGCACGTCCTGAGCCTCGTGGAGGAAGGCGACCCCATACCCCTGCGCGGCTGGCTGGCCCGCCTGGGCGTCCGCCCGGAGAAGCCGGTCCGCCTGGTCTGACCCGAGGCAGACCTCGGTCGACCCGGACCCAAACCCGACCCGAGCCCAGACCCGGACCCAGGCCCAAGACCCGGCCCGGCCCCAGGCCCAGACCCGAACAGGGACCCGAGCCCGGCCACTCCCCGGCTCACCCTCTCCCCACGCGCACCCCCCACGCCCCGGAACACTCCCTTCCGTTCTCGTCGATTAGCGACGAACGGTGACGGAGTGCGTGCGTAATGTGATGTGCTGGGACCGGCCGTCAGCCGACATGCGACCAGCGGCACCACACACGGCCCAAAGCGGCACCACACACGGGCAAAGCAGCACAACACACGGACAACACACCGCCACACACGGACAACACAGCAACTCGCACCGCACAGACATCACTTCGTACAGCACAGCGACACAGCAACTCGCACAGCACGACCACACAGCAACTCGCACCGCACAACGACACGGCAACTCGCACCGCACAGCGCAGAGCAATCTCGGGGGAGCAGCGAGGGAGGGGACACACATGGGGTCGGAGCAGATCCGCAGGTGGGAATCGGGCGCCCTGGCGCACGCCGTGACCGACCCCTTCGGCCAAGGGCCCCTGCCCTGGCTCCGAGGCGCCGCGCACTACTTCGACGATACGGGCCAGGTCGTCCCCTGGTACATCGACCACGCCCCGTCCCCCGGCGCGCAGAACATCCCCGCGCCCCGCGATCGCGTCCGTACGAACGGCCCCCGTACCGCCGACGACGTGCACGGCCAGATCAAGGGCTTCGCCTCCACCGGCGCCGCGGCCCCCGGCGAGGCGATCGACTTCCACGTCACGGTGGACCCGCCCCAGCAGTTCAGCGTCGACATCTACCGCATCGGGCACTACGGCGGTGACGGCGCCAGCAAGATCAGCACGAGCCCCCGCCTCTCCGGCATCGTCCAGCCGCCCCCGCTCGCCGCGGACCGCACGGTCTCCTGCCACCACTGGTGGCTCTCCTGGCGTCTGCAGATCCCGAGTTACTGGAGCGTCGGGGCGTACGTGGCGGTGCTCACCACGGTCGACGGCTACCGCTCGCACGTCCCGTTCACGGTCCGCGACGACCACCGCGCCGATCTGCTCCTGCTCCTGCCGGACATCACCTGGCAGGCGTACAACCTCTACCCCGAGGACGGGCGCACGGGCGCGAGCCTCTACCACGCGTGGGACGAGAAGGGCCGCCTCCTGGGCGAGAGCGAAGCCGCTCACACGGTCTCCTTCGACCGTCCGTACGCGGGCGCGGGCCTGCCCCTGCACGTCGGTCACGCCTACGACTTCATCCGCTGGGCCGAGCGGTACGGCTACGACCTCGCGTACGCCGACACCCGAGACCTGCACGCCGGCCGCATCGATCCGACCCGCTACCGAGGTCTGGTCTTCCCGGGCCACGACGAGTACTGGTCGTCGAACATGCGCCGGACCACCGAGCAGGCCCGAGAGCACGGCACGTCCCTCGTCTTCCTCTCGGCCAACACCATGTACTGGCAAGTGGAGTTGGGCCCTTCCCCGTCCGGCGTGGCGGACCGCCTGCTGACCTGCCGCAAGCGCCACGGCCCCGGCAGGCCGGCCCTCTGGCGGGAGCAGGACAAGGCCGAACAGCAGCTCCTCGGCATCCAGTACGCGGGCCGGGTACCCGAGCCGGCCCCCCTCGTCGTGCGCAACGCCGACCACTGGCTGTGGGAGGCGACCGGCGCGCACGAAGGGGACGAGATCGAGGGCCTGGTCGCGGGCGAGGCCGACCGCTATTTCCCGCGCACCGCGCTCCCGGAGCACCAGGGCCGCATTCTCCTCGCCCACTCTCCGTACGAGGACTCCGAGGGCGCCATGCGCCACCAGGAGTCGTCCCTCTACCGAGCCCCGTCCGGCGCCCTGGTCTTCGCCTCGGGCACCTTCGCCTGGTCGCCGGCGCTCGACCGCCCCGGCCATGTGGACACGCGCGTCCAGCGCGCCACCGCCAACCTCCTGGACCGCATCTGCAAACGGGACTGAACGCCCATCGACGTCCCCTCGGCCGCCACCGACGTCCCCCTGGCCACCCACCGACGCCCCCCTGGCCGGGAGCCGCCTCCCCATGCGGGAGAATCAGCAGCATTCAGTCAGAACCACGGGGAGGAACCGTGTCCGGATTCGTAGAAAAGCCCGAGCCGCTTCAGGTGCCGGGCCTGGTGCATGTGCACACCGGCAAGGTGCGCGACCTGTACCAGAACGAGGCGGGCGACCTCGTGATGGTCGCGAGCGACCGCATGTCCGCCTACGACTGGGTGCTGCCCACGGAGATCCCCGACAAGGGCAGGGTCCTCACGCAGCTCTCCCTGTGGTGGTTCGACCAGCTCGCTGACCTCGTACCGAACCACGTCATCTCCACCGACGTCCCGCCCGGCGCCCCTGCCGACTGGGAGGGCCGCACCACGGTCTGCAAGTCCCTGGCGATGGTCCCGGTCGAGTGCGTCGCCCGCGGCTATCTGACGGGCTCGGGCCTGGTCGAGTACAACGCCACGCGCACCGTCTGCGGCCTCGCGCTGCCCGGCGGCCTGAGCGACGGCTCGGAGCTGCCCGCACCGATCTTCACGCCCGCCACGAAGGCGGAGGTCGGCGAGCACGACGAGAACGTGAGCTACGAGGAAGTGGCCCGCCAGGTGGGCGCCGAGACGGCGGCCCAGCTCCGCCAGGCGACCCTCGCGGTCTACGGCCGGGCCCGTGACATCGCCCGGGACCGTGGCGTGATCCTCGCCGACACGAAGTTCGAGTTCGGCTTCGAGGGCGAGACGCTGGTCATCGCCGACGAGGTCCTCACCCCGGACTCGTCCCGCTTCTGGCCCGCGGACAGCTGGCAGCCGGGCCGCGCCCAGCCGTCGTTCGACAAGCAGTTCGTCCGCGACTGGCTGACCTCGCCGGCCTCCGGCTGGGACCGCAAGAGCGAGCAGCCGCCGCCCCCGCTCCCGCAGGACGTGGTGGACGCCACGCGCGCCAAGTACATCGAGGCGTACGAGCGTCTGACCGGCACCGCCTGGTAGCGAAAAGACGAACGAACGGACGGGCGAACAGACGAAAGAACCCCCGGCGCCGAGAGGCACCGGGGGTTCTTCGTGTGGAGCGGACGACCAGGTTCGAACTGGCGACCTCAACCTTGGCAAGGTTGCGCTCTACCAACTGAGCTACGTCCGCGCTGCGCCGAAGCGCGATGCCAACTATACCCAACCTCGCTCGCGTGCGAGACGCACCGCGGCATGACGATTCTCGGCCCCGATCTTGGTGGCGGCGGAGGAGAGGTAGTTCCGGACGGTCCCCTGCGACAGCGCGGCCCGCTCGGCGATCTCCGCGACAGGCGCCCCGTCGGCGGCGAGTTCGAGCACCTCGGCCTCGCGGGCGGTGAGCGGCGAGTCCCCGGCGGAGATGGCGTCGGCGGCCAACTCCGGGTCCACGTAGCGGTTACCGGCATGGACGGATCGGATGATCTCGGCGAGGTGCTGCGCGCTCACGGTCTTCGGCACGAAGCCCCGTACGCCCACGGCGAGCGCCCGCTTGAGATGCCCCGGTCTGCCATGGCTCGTCACGATCATGGTGCGGCAGTGTGGCAGTTCGTCCCGCAGCGATGTGGCCACACTCACACCGTCGGTGCCTGGCATCTGCAGATCGAGCACGGCGACATCGGGCCGGTGCGCCCGCGCCATGGCAAGCGCTTCGGGCCCGGATGCGGCCTCGGCGACCACGACAAGATCGTCCTCAAGCCCGAGGAGTGCGGCGAGCGCGCCACGGATGAGGTGCTCGTCATCGGCGAGCAGTACGCGCACGGTCACCGCACAGCCTCCGTCCGCTCTCGACCCACAGCTTCAGCCTCCGGCTCCGACGAACCAGGCAGAGGAACCTCCGCGGTGAGACGGAACTTCCCCCCGCCGGACGCGAAGTCCAACTCCCCGTCCACGACGGCCAACCGCTCCCGAAGCCCCGCGAGCCCGGACCCCGCCCCGACAGGGGCACTCTCCGGCACCCCATCGTTGGAGACGGTGAGAACAGCCCGCTCGGCCCCGACCCGCAGGGTCACCGCACAGTGGCGGGCGTCGCCATGACGGAGCACATTCGTGGCCGCCTCCCGCACGACCCACCCAAAAGCCGACTGCACCGCTGCGGGCAACCCAGCAGGGGACCCGGCCACCCGGCATTCGATGCCCGCGGCTTCCAGCACCCCCTGCGCCCCGGCCAGTTCGACCGCCAGGTCGATCTCCCGATACCCCCGCACCACCTCCCGCACCTCCCGCTGCGACTCCCGGGCGATCCGCTGCACCTCGACCATCTGGTCGACCGCCTCCGGCCGCCCCCGCTTGGCCAGCTGCACGGCCAGCTCGCTCTTCAGCGCGATGACCGCGAGATTGCGCCCCATCACGTCGTGCAGATCCCGCCCGAACCGCAGCCGCTCCTCGGCGACAGCCAGCCTGGCCTGTACGTCGCGGCTGTTGTGCAGTTCGTACATCACGCGGAGCACCCACGCCGAGCAGCGCATGGTGTAGGCGAGCGCGCAGCCCGCGTACGCGACCGTGAAGAAGGTGGGGACCAGGAGCTGGACGCCCCCGCCGATCAGCCAGACCCCCGAGCACACCGCGGCCGTCGCGACCGACTGCACGAGGAAGCTGACCCTCAACGAGGCCAGCAGGCTGTACGCGCTGAGGAACGGCATCACCGCGGCGGCGAGCGCGATGGTGAGCGAGGGGAACTCCTCGGGCCCGGCGAAGGCGGCCAGGGCGAGGACGCCCGAGACGGTCACCACCATGAGGCCCGCCCCGACGGCGATCCACCGCCGGGGCACGGGGTCACCGTCGAGGTACTCGCCGAGCCCGGCCCCGAGCAGCTTCGTGGTCCAGGGGCCCTGGGCGGCGGCGGCCACGGCCACGGCGCAGATCAGCACCCAGGGCGCGTCGGAGTGGCGCACCGGCCGGGTCACGGACAGGGCGATCACCAGGGGTACGGAGACCCAGACCAGGGAGTGCAGGGACGCGCGCGTGTAGTGGTCGACCTTGTCGAGGCCGCTGCGCCGGCGCCATTTCCGTACCCGTCCGAACACCGTGCCGCTCCTTGCGTCAGCGCCGCGGTTCCCAGCGGAACCACCGGCGTACAGCAAACACCGAGACGACGGTCCAGGCCACCGCGGTCACGACGGCGCCGAGGGCGTCGGCCGCCGAGAGATTTCCGGTCCAGCCGCCCCGCACCAACTCGATCACCGGCGAGAGCGGAAGCAGTTCACAGACCGCGGCCAGCTTGTCGGGCATGACCTCGAAGGGGATGAAGAGGCCCGATGCGAACATCGACGCGAACGCCAGCGGCATGGACATCACCTGCGCCGACTCCACGGACCTGCTGAGACTGGCGGTGACCGCGGCGAGGGCGGCGAACATCACCAGGCCAAGGAGTACGCCGATGACAGCGAGATACGGCGCGCTCGGCGCCCCCGCGTCGAGCAGCGCGACACAGCCGACCGCCAGGACGACGCACTGGGTCAGGCCGATGGCGACCGAGGGCAGCGCGGCCCCCGCGAGGATCTCCGCGTCCCGCAGCTCCCCGGTGCGCAGCCGCTTGAGCACCAGTTCCTCGCGGCGGGCCGCGAAGACGGTAGTCAGCGCCGTGTAGACGGCGAAAAGCACGGAAATGCCGATGGCGCCGGGCACCACGACGGAGCCGACCGAGAGCCCCGTGCCCTTCAGGTCCATGCCGCCCGCGGCCTGGTGCAGGCTGAACGGCATCACGAGCGGCACGAACAGCGCCGCGAACAGAGTGCCCTTGGTGCGCCCGAGCAGCGTCAGCTCGGCCCGCGCGAGCGCCCGCATCCGCCCCGCAGGGGTCGTCGAAGCGGTCCCGGTCACCGTCGCCGTACTCATGCCACCGTCTCCTTGTCCGACACACCCGCATCAGCAGTCACACCAGCACCCGCGCCGGCACCGGTCCCGGTGCCCCCCTCGGCCTCCCGCGCGATCCGCAGGAACGCCTCCTCCAGCGAGGCCGCGCGCACATCGAGGCCGCGCAGCTCCACCTGGGCGTCCCGCGCCCACAGCAGCAGCCCCGTCGCGGCCCGCTGCAGCTCATGGGTCCGCAGCCGGACCTGCCTGCCGGTCACCTCGTGCCCGCTCACTCCGAGCTCGCCGAGCGGCGGCAGATCCCCGAGGAAGTACCCGTCGGGCAGTTCGAAGGAGACGTGCGAGGGCTGCGAGGCCACCACGTCGGCGACCCGTCCCTCGGCGGCGATCCGCCCCTCGTGCAGGATCGCGAGCCGGTCGGCGAGGTTCTCGGCCTCTTCGAGGTAGTGCGTGGTGAGGAGCACGGTCGTGCCGCCGTCGCGCAGGGCGCGCACCAACTCCCAGGTCTCGCGGCGCCCTTCGGCGTCGAGTCCGGTGGTGGGTTCGTCGAGGAAGAGCACCTCGGGCTGCCCGATGAGCGCCGTCGCCAGGTCGAGCCGCCGCTTCTCGCCGCCGGAGAGCATCTTCACGCGGACGCCGGCCCGCTTGCCGAGCCCCACCATGTCCAGGGCCTCCGCGGTGGGACGGGCGCCGCTGGTGCACCCCGCCCACATCCGTACGGTCTCCCCGACCGTCAGCTCGGAGGGGAAGCCGCCTTCCTGGAGCATCACACCGATCCGGTGGCGCACGGCGCCGCGCTCGGCGTACGGATCGTGTCCGAGCACCCGTACGCGACCCCCGGCGGGTGGGGCGAGCCCTTCGAGGAGTTCGACGGTGGAGGTCTTTCCCGCGCCATTGGTCCCGAGCAGTGCGAAGAGCTCCCCGCGTCCGACGGAGAACGAGACTCCACGGACCGCCTCGAAACCGCCCCCGTACACGCGCCGAAGATCGGTCACGTCGATCACTTGGTCAGTCTTGGTCATGGGTAGAGCATCTCCCGGCGGCGGACGCCGGATCAGTGCGCGCTGTCACCGGCTGGCATGACAAATGTCAGAAGCCCTCGTACCTACCAGGGAAACGAAGAAGGCCCCGGTCGCGATGACCGGGGCCTTCTTCCGTGGAGCGAACGACGAGGTTCGAACTCGCGACCTCAACCTTGGCAAGGTTGCGCTCTACCAACTGAGCTACGTTCGCATTGCCTCCGACCAGCTCTCACTGATCGGCGCGAGCACCAGCTTACCGCACTCGAAAGAGTGCTCGGTGAGCGATGCAGAGCGGGTGACAGGAATTGCACACTGCGCCTTCCCCCTGGAAGGGGGATGTTCTACTACTGAACTACACCCGCAAGACTCCGTGGGTTCGGGCCTTCGGCCTTGCCCCTCGGCGTGCTCCAGACTTTAGCCGACCGGCGGGGGTGCAGGTCAAGTCGGTTGCCGAGGGGCCCTCCTGGCAGGCCATCGGCCGAGGTCAGCCGAGGTCAGTCGAGGGTCGGCCGGGGTGTGCCAGGAGGGCCGGAGCGTCAGTTGGCCGCCTCGAAGGCCTCGTAGACCTTCTTCGGGATGCGGCCGCGCGGCGGGACGTCCATCTGGTGCGAGCGGGCCCAGGCGCGGACGGCCGCGGGGTTCGCCGCCACCGTGGTGTGCCGGAAGGCCTTCCCGGACTTCGACTGCTTGCGGGCCGCGTCCAGGTACGGGGCGAGTACCTTGCGCAGTTTCCTGGCATTCGTTTGATTGAGGTCGATCTCGTACGACTTGCCATCAAGACCGAAGGCGATCGTCTCCGCCGCTTCCCCGCCGTCGATGTCGTCAAAGAGAGTGACTACGACACGCTGCGCCACGAATATCGGTCCCTTCGTGCGGCTCCACCGCGGTTGACGTGCGGCGATGCCGACTGTCCGGCTGTTATGGGCACTGTTATGTGCAAAGGATCGGCCAATGCCTATTCCTTTGTACAGTGCGTGGCATTGAATTGTGAAGCCCGGCTAAATCCGCCCGCGTGTCCGGGCGCATTGGCGATGCGTGATCTTTTCCAGGATTTTTCGCGAAGGTGCCCCGTTCGATACGTGAGTATGAGCAGGAACGTGACCGTCCTCACGTAGGTTTCTACGAATCTACGCGAGTAGAATTTTTGTGCGGGTAGTCTGAAGGGACCGCTCAGCCAGCACCACACACCGGGAGTGCCAGTGGCACGCGTCGTAGTCGACGTCATGCTCAAGCCGGAGATCCTCGACCCCCAGGGCCAGGCGGTGCAGCGTGCACTGCCGCGCCTCGGATACAAGGGGATCGCCGACGTACGTCAGGGAAAGCGCTTCGAACTCGAGGTGGACGGGCCCGTCGATGACGCAGCCCTCGCCCGTATCCACGAGATGGCGGAAACCTTCCTCGCCAACACCGTGATCGAAGACTTCTTCGTAAAGGTGGAGGAAGAGAAGTGACTGCTCGAATCGGAGTCGTCACTTTCCCCGGAACGCTCGACGACCGCGACACCCAGCGCGCCGTCCGCGTCGCCGGCGCCGAAGCAGTGCCGCTCTGGCACCGGGACAAGGACCTGAAGCAGGTCGACGCCGTGGTGCTTCCCGGCGGATTCTCGTACGGCGACTATCTCCGGGCCGGGGCCATTTCACGGTTTTCGCCCGTGATGGAGTCGGTCATCGACCAGGCGAAGGCCGGGATGCCGGTTCTCGGTATCTGCAACGGCTTCCAGGTGCTCACCGAGTCGCACCTGCTGCCGGGCGCGATGCTGCGCAACAACCACCTGCACTTCATCTGCCGCGAGCAGAGGCTGCGCGTGGAGTCGGACCGGACCGCCTGGACCGCCGACTACACGGCAGGACAGGAGATCCGGATTCCGCTCAAGAACATCGACGGCCAGTACACGGCCGACGAGCGGACCCTGGACATGCTGGAGGCCGAGGGCCGCGTCGCCTTCCGCTATATGGACGGCAACCCCAACGGCTCGCTCCGTGACATCGCCGGCATCACCAACGAGGCGGGCAACGTCGTCGGCCTCATGCCGCACCCCGAGCACGCCGTGGAGCCGCTGGTCGGGACCGGCCGCACCGACGGCCTCGGATTCTTCACCTCGATCCTGAAGAAGCTGGTCAACGCATGACTCTGGACACCGTCAAGCACGCAGCCGAGACTCCCGACGTCAAGCTGCCCTGGGCCGAACTGGGCCTGAAGGAAGACGAGTACGCGCGCGTGCGCGAGATCCTGGGCCGCCGTCCCACCGGCGCCGAGCTCGCCATGTACTCCGTCATGTGGTCCGAGCACTGCTCGTACAAGAGCAGCAAGGTGCACCTGCGCCAGTTCGGCGAGAAGGCCCCCCAGAACGACGCGATGCTCGTCGGCATCGGCGAGAACGCGGGCGTGGTCGACGTCGGCCACGGCTACGCGGTCACCTTCAAGGTCGAGTCGCACAACCACCCCTCGTACGTCGAGCCCTACCAGGGCGCGGCGACCGGTGTCGGCGGCATCGTCCGCGACATCATCGCGATGGGCGCGCGCCCGGTCGCGGTCGTGGACCCGCTGCGGATGGGCGACGCGAACCACCCCGACACCAAGCGTGTGCTTCCCGGAGTCGTCGCGGGCATCGGCGGCTACGGCAACTGCCTGGGCCTGCCGAACATCGGCGGCGAACTCGTCTTCGACGCCTGCTACCAGGGCAACCCGCTGGTCAACGCCGGCGCCATCGGCGTCATGCGGCACGAGGACATCCACCTCGCGAAGGCGTCCGGCCCCGGCAACAAGGTCATCCTGTACGGGGCCCGGACGGGCGGCGACGGCATCGGCGGCGCCTCGATCCTGGCCTCCGAGACCTTCGACGACACGAAGCCGTCGAAGCGTCCCGCCGTGCAGGTCGGCGACCCCTTCCAGGAGAAGCTCCTCATCGAGTGCACCCTGGAGGCCTTCGCCGAGAAGCTGGTCGTCGGCATCCAGGACCTCGGCGCCGCCGGACTCTCCTGCGCGACCTCCGAGCTGGCGTCCAACGGCTCCGGCGGTATGCGCGTCGAGCTCGACGACGTACCGCTTCGCGACTCCACGCTCACTCCCGAGGAGATCCTCATGAGTGAGTCGCAGGAGCGCATGTGCGCGGTCGTCGAGCCCGAGAAGGTCGAGCGCTTCCTCGCGATCTGCGAGAAGTGGGACGTCATCGCCACCGTCGTCGGTGAAGTGACCGACGGCGACCGGCTTGAGATCTTCTGGCACGGCGAGAAGATCGTGGACCTCGACCCGCGCACCGTCGCCCACGACGGCCCGGTCTATGAGCGCCCCTACGCGCGGCCGAAGTGGCAGGACGCCCTCCAGGCCGACGACGCGAACAAGCTGGCCCGCCCGGCGACCTCGCAGGAGCTGCGCGACCAGGTGCTCGCGGTCGTCGCCTCGCCGAACCAGGCCTCCAAGGCGTGGGTGACGGATCAGTACGACCGCTTCGTGCAGGGCAACACGGTGCTCGCGCAGCCCGAGGACTCCGGCATGGTCCGCATTGACGAGCAGTCCGGCCTCGGTGTCGCCCTCGCCAACGACGGCAACGGCCGCTACTCGAAGCTCGACCCGTACGCGGGCGCGCAGCTCGCCCTGGCGGAGGCGTACCGCAACGTCGCCGCGACCGGCGCCAAGCCGCTCGCCGTCTCGGACTGCCTGAACTTCGGTTCGCCCGAGGACCCGGACGTGATGTGGCAGTTCGCCGAGACCACCCGTGGCCTCGCCGACGCCTGCCAGATCCTGGGCACCCCGGTGACCGGCGGCAACGTCTCGCTCTACAACCAGACGGGCGAGGCGGCCATCCACCCGACCCCGGTCGTCTCGGTGCTCGGAGTGATCGACGACGTCGCGCGCCGCACGCCGATGGCCTTCGCCGAGGAGGGCCAGCTGCTGTACCTCCTCGGTGACACCTCCGAGGAGTTCGGCGGCTCGGCCTGGTCGCAGGTCGTCCACGACCACCTCGGCGGGCTTCCCCCGAAGGTCGACCTGGAGCGCGAGAGGCTGCTCGCCGAGATCCTCATCTCGGGCTCGCGCGACGGCATGATCGACGCCGCGCACGACCTCTCCGACGGTGGCCTCGTGCAGGCCGTCGCGGAGTCCTGCCTCCGTGGCGGGAAGGGCGCGCGCCTGGTCGTCCCGGACGGTCTGGACGCGTTCACCCTCCTGTTCAGTGAGTCGGCGGGGCGTGCGGTCGTGTCCGTCCCCCGCTCCGAGGAGCTGCGGTTCACCGACATGTGCGGGGCGCGGGGCCTGCCCGCGACGCGCATCGGTGTGGTCGACGGCGACGCGGTGGAGCTCCAGGGCGAGTTCACGCTGCCGCTGAGCGAGCTCCGCGAGGCGCACGAGGGGACCCTGCCGGGGCTCTTCGCCTGACGGGTTCAGCTAATAACTGGATCAGCCGGCGACCGGTTCAGCTCGTACGTGACTGAAGGCCCCACCCGATGGGAGATCGGGCGGGGCCTTCGGCGTCTGACCGCGGCGTACGCCATGTACACGCACGTCCAGAAGTCACCCCGGTACCGTGACCCGCATGACTGAGGAGCTGGGGCTGCGCGCGCGCAAGAAGAGGCAGACCGCCGCGCGGATCTGGCAGGTCGCGGTGGACCTCTGCGCCGAGCGCGGCTTCGATCACGTCTCCGTGGCGGAGATCGCCGAGGCCGCCGAAGTGTCGAAGATGACCGTCTTCAACTACTACGGCACCAAGGAAGGCGTGATCGTCAGCCCGATGGAGGAGCACGTCGGCGACCCGGCCCGCGCGGTCCGCGAGCGGCAGCCCGGCGAGTCCGCGGTCGCCGCGATGCGCCGCCAGTTCCTGGAACAGGTCGCCGTACGCGATCCGTCGATCGGCCTCAGCGGCGACCCGCGCGCCCTCAAGGTGCGCCAGCTCATCAGCGAGACACCGACCCTCTCGCTGCGCATGGTCAGCTTTCACATGCGCAGCGTCCAGCTCCTCGCGGACGCCCTCGCCGAGGAGACGGACGACACGCTCCTCGCCCGGGTCGCCGCCGCCCAGCTCATCGGCGCCCGCAACGCGCTCATCGTGGAGAACCATCAGCGCACCCTCGCCGGTGACCCGCTCGACGAGATCGCCAAGGACTGTGCCGAGTCCGCCGAGCGCGTCTTCGGCCAGGTGGAACAGGGCCTTCAGGGATACCCCGGGGGGAATTAGGCTCGGCCCATGCCACCGGCCAAGAAGCGCACGCGTACCTACGACCCCGCCAAGATCCGCACCGCTGTGCTCACCCAGTTCGGGAACGTACGAGAAGCGGTGGCCACCCTGCAGCCCGAGCAACTCGCCCTGCCGACCAGGCTCGGCAGCTGGACCGTCCGCGAGCTGGCGGCTCACCTCACGATGGCGCTCGGCGGCGCCACCCGCTTCCTCGCCATGCCTGAGCCCGCGGCGCGCGAAGTGGCCCTGCTCGACTGGCCGTTCGCGACCGCCTCGGCCGCGGCGCAGGTGGACGAGGCCGCGCGGGCCTTCGCCGCGCAGGAGGACCTGGACGAGCTGTACACGCGCACGCTCGCCGGTTTCGAGGAGGCGCTGCCCGACCTCACGGCGGGGCGGCTCATGCCCACCCGCTTCGGTGCGATGAGCCTCGACGACTTCCTGGTCACCCGTACCGTCGAACTCGTCGTCCACACCGACGACCTGAACGACGCGGTGCCGGGTCTGGACGTCCCGTACGACCGCCAGGCCCTGGCCGCCTGCACCCGGCTGCTCGCCGACGCCCTCGCGGTGAAAGCCCCCGGTGGCGCGGTGGAGGTCCGGATCCCGCCGTTCGCGGTGGTCCAGTGCGTGGAAGGGCCCCGGCACACCCGCGGCACCCCGCCGAACGTCGTCGAGACCGACCCGCTCACCTGGATCCGCCTCGCGACCGGGCGTACGGACTGGAAGACCGCCCTGGACGCGGCGAAGGCCAGTGCGAGCGGGGAGCGGGCGGACTTGGCGGGGCTGCTGCCGGTCATGAGCTGATCCGCCGTTCGGGGGTGGAAGGGAAGCGGAGGGGAACCAGAACCCCCACTTGTCCCGTCACAGCGGCATGCAGAAGCAACGACTGACTCCGACCGTCATGGCCCTGGCCGCCGCGGGCATGCTCACCGCGTGCGGCACCGAGACCGGCTCCGGCAGCGGGTCCGTCGGGTCTCAGCCGCGCCTCACCGGCGTTCAGTGGAGCGTCGAGAGCGTCACGGTGAACGGCAAGAAGCAGCCGGCTCCGAGCGACGTCTACGTCAAGATCGGTGACAAGGGGAAGGCCGAGGGCAACTACGGCTGCAACGGCTTCTCCGCGGACGTGTCGGTGGACGGCGACCGCGTCGACTTCGCCAACGCCATCTCCACCAAGAGGGCCTGCGACAAGCAGGACTTCGAGAACGCCTTCAAGGGCGCCCTCGGCAAGGGCGAGCTGAAGGCCGCCGTCGACGGCGACCGGCTGACGCTCACCACCGACAAGGGAGACCGCGTGAGCCTCACCTCTGAGCCGCCCGCCGAGCCGGACGCTCCGCTGACGGGCACGAAATGGAACGTGAAGGCCATCGGCGACGGCAAGGCCACGGCGACCCTGCCGAAGGAAGTGGACGGCAAGGCCCATCTGACCTTCGGCGAGGACGGCACCGTCCGCGGCAAGCTCGGCTGCAACAACGTCAGCGCCAAGGCCGAGGTGAAGGGCGACAGCATCACCCTGGGCGCTCCCCGGAGCACCCGGATGATGTGCGAGGGAGCCGAGGCGGAGACCGAGAAGAAGCTCCTCAAGCTCTTCGACGGCAAGGTGAGCTACAAGCTGACCCCCCAGGGACTCTCGCTCACCGCCGCCGACGGCACGGTCGTCAGCGCGAACGCCGCCGACCCGAAGCGGACGAAGTGACGGCGACGCGGCGGGCACGGGACTTCAGCAGGAACGCGCCGCCGGAGGCGAGCATCAGACCGGCCACCCTCAGCTCCTCGCCCTTCAGGAAGCAGGGCGCGAGGCTGGTCCCGTCCAGCGGGTGCGCGGGGCTCGGCCTGGCCCCGCCGATCTCCGCCCTCGCACCAGTACCGAAATCACGCTCCGTACAGGCCCCGTATCCCCAATTCGGACCAGTGGTCGATCTCGCCTACACTCGAAGATGTGCCACGTGGTGACGGTCGACTCAATCATGATCTGCTCCCCGGCGAGAAAGGTCCCCAGGACGCTTGCGGCGTCTTCGGGGTCTGGGCTCCGGGTGAAGAGGTCGCCAAGCTCACTTACTTCGGGCTGTACGCCCTCCAGCATCGAGGCCAGGAATCCGCGGGAATCGCGGTGAGCAACGGCTCCCAGATCCTTGTCTTCAAGGACATGGGGCTCGTCTCCCAGGTCTTCGACGAAACCTCTCTCAGCTCGCTCCAGGGTCACATCGCGGTCGGTCACGCCCGCTACTCGACCACTGGCGCCTCCGTATGGGAGAACGCCCAGCCGACGTTCCGTGCCACCGCGCACGGCTCCATCGCGCTCGGGCACAACGGCAACCTCGTCAACACGGCCCACCTCGCCGAGCTCGTGGCCGCCCTGCCCAAGGAGAACGGCCGCGCGACGCAGGTCGCCGCGACCAACGACACCGACCTGGTGACGGCTCTCCTCGCGGGCCAGGTGGACGACGACGGCAAGCCGATGACGATCGAGGAAGCGGCCATCAAGGTCCTCCCGGACGTGCTGGGCGCCTTCTCCCTGGTCTTCATGAACGAGCACACGCTGTACGCGGCCCGCGACCCGCAGGGCATCCGCCCGCTGGTCCTCGGCCGCCTGGAGCGCGGCTGGGTCGTGGCGTCGGAGTCCGCGGCGCTCGACATCTGCGGCGCCACCTTCGTCCGTGAGGTCGAGCCCGGCGAGTTCATCGCCATCGACGAGAACGGACTGCGAACCTCCCGATTCGCGGAAGCGAAGCCCAAGGGCTGTGTCTTCGAGTACGTCTACCTGGCCCGCCCCGACACCGACATCGCCGGCCGGAACGTCTACCTCTCGCGTGTCGAGATGGGCCGGAAACTCGCGAAGGAAGCTCCTGTCGAGGCCGACCTCGTCATAGCGACCCCGGAGTCGGGAACGCCCGCCGCGGTCGGCTACGCGGAAGCCTCCGGCATCCCCTTCGGCGTCGGCCTGGTGAAGAACGCCTATGTCGGCCGGACCTTCATCCAGCCCTCGCAGACGATCCGCCAGCTCGGCATCCGTCTCAAGCTGAACCCCCTCAAGGAAGTCATCAAGGGCAAGCGTCTTGTCGTCGTCGACGACTCGATCGTCCGCGGCAACACCCAGCGCGCCCTGGTCAAGATGCTCCGCGAGGCCGGCGCCGCCGAGATCCACATCCGGATCTCCTCCCCGCCCGTGAAGTGGCCCTGCTTCTTCGGCATCGACTTCGCGACCCGCGCCGAGCTCATCGCCAACGGCATGTCGATCGACGAGATCGCCAAGTCCATGGGCGCCGACTCCCTCTCGTACATCTCCATCGACGGCATGATCGAGGCCACGACCATCGACAAGCCGAACCTCTGCCGCGCCTGCTTCGACGGCGTGTACCCGATGGACCTCCCCGACCCCGAGCTGCTCGGCAAGCAGCTCCTGGAGACGGAACTGGCCGCGGGCCCGGCGGGCACCGCCGCCGCCGACGCGATCCGTCGCCCGTAAGACCCCACGCAGTACGACACGAAAGTTCTCACCGTCATGTCTGAGACCACTGGTGCCAGCTACGCAAGCGCGGGCGTGGACATCGAAGCGGGCGACCGCGCCGTCGAGCTGATGAAGGAGTGGGTGAAGAAGACGCAGCGCCCCGAGGTCCTCGGCGGCATCGGCGGATTCGCCGGACTCTTCGACGCCTCCGCGCTCAAGCGCTTCGAGCGCCCCCTGCTCGCCTCCGCCACCGACGGCGTCGGCACGAAGGTCGATCTGGCCCGCCGGCTCGGCGTGTACGACACCATCGGGCACGACCTGGTCGCCATGGTCATGGACGACATCGTGGTGTGCGGCGCGGAGCCGCTCTTCATGACCGACTACATCTGCGTCGGCAAGGTCCACCCCGAGCGTGTCGCGGCCATCGTGAAGGGCATCGCCGAGGGCTGTGTGCTCGCGGGCTGCGCCCTCATCGGCGGCGAGACCGCCGAGCACCCGGGCCTGCTCGGCCCCGACGACTTCGACGTCGCGGGCGCCGGCACGGGCGCGGTCGAGGCCGACCGTGTGCTCGGCCCCGATCGCATCCGTAAGGGTGACGCCGTCATCGCCATGGCGGCCTCCGGCCTTCACTCGAACGGGTACTCGCTCGTCCGGCACGTCGTCTTCGACCGCGCGGGCTGGTCCCTGGACCGCCAGGTCGAGGAGTTCGGCCGCACGCTCGGCGAGGAGCTCCTGGAGCCCACCAAGATCTACTCCCTGGACTGCCTGGCGCTCACCCGCACCACGGACGTCCACGCCTTCAGCCACATCACGGGCGGCGGCCTCGCGGCGAACCTGGGCCGGGTCATCCCGGACGGTCTGCACGCGGTCGTCGACCGCGAGACCTGGACGCCCGGCGCGGTCTTCGACGTCGTCGGCAAGGCGGGTCAGGTCGAGCGCCTGGAGCTGGAGAAGACGCTGAACATGGGCGTCGGCATGATGGCGATCGTCCCCGAGGAGTCCGCGGACGCGGCCCTCGCGACCCTCGCGGACCGTGGTGTCGACGCCTGGATCGCCGGTGAGATCACCGAGCGCGGCGACCACGCCGACGGCGCGGCGCTGATCGGTGACTACTCCAAGTAGGCCCGTGCGGCAGTCTTCGGAGCAGCACAAAACCCGGTCCGGTGTGGTGACCACCCCGGACCGGGTGAAGTGCGGTTGCTACGAGAACCGCCAATACTGCAGGTGCTGCGAATGCAACGAGGTCAAGCGCCGCGGCGCTGCGACGAAGAACCGGACTCGTCGGAAGAGTCCTCGTCCTCGTCGTCGTTATACAGATCCGCGTACTGGGCGTACGGGTCGTCTTCCTCGTCGTCGTCCTCGAACGGCTCGCCATTCGGCGGCTGTTGCGAAGTCGAAGCGCCCAGCTCATTGGCCAGACGCGAGAGGTCAGTCCCGCCGCTGCTGTACTTCAGCTGGCGGGCGACCTTCGTCTGCTTGGCCTTTGCCCGGCCGCGCCCCATGGCTCGACCCCCTCGGATATGGGGCTTGGTGACCCCAGAGTCTTGACACGCGTTCATGATCAGGAACGGGCTCTCCGTGGAGAGGCCGGTCCGTAGGGCTTCCACGGTACCTGCTCCTGCGGCCATACGGTACGTCGCCCGCAGGACGCGCCTAGGTGCAGAACCCGCGAGGAGCCCTGTCCTCGCTGGTCACCTGCGATTTTAACCTCTTCTTGCCGGGCGACCCGCCGACGGGGGTGAGTCTTGTCTCTCGCGCACGTCGACGGGGCCCTTCCACGGCACCTGCGGGGTCAGCGGACGCGGGCCTCCGCCATCCGCTGCTCGGCGATCCTGTCGGCCGCCGCGGCCGGCGGAATGCCGTCTTCCTTCGCACGAGCGAATATGGCAAGAGTGGTGTCGAAGATCTTCGACGCCTTCGCCTTGCACCGGTCGAAGTCGAAGCCGTGCAGCTCGTCGGCGACCTGGATCACGCCGCCCGCGTTCACCACGTAGTCGGGCGCGTAGAGGATCCCGCGGTCGGCGAGGTCCTTCTCCACACCCGGGTGCTCGAGCTGGTTGTTGGCGGCGCCGCAGACCACCTTCGCGGTGAGCACCGGCACGGAGTCGTCGTTCAGGGCGCCGCCCAGCGCGCAGGGGGCGTACACGTCGAGACCCTCGACCCGGATCAGCGCGTCGGTGTCGGCGACGGCGGTCACGGACGGGTGCTTGTGGACGATCCGGTTCACGGACTCCTCGCGCACATCGGTGATCACGACCTCGGCGCCGTCCGCCAGGAGGTGCTCCACGAGGTGGTGGCCGACCTTGCCGACGCCCGCGACGCCCACCTTGCGGTCACGCAGCGACGGGTCGCCCCACAGGTGCTGGGCGCTCGCCCGCATGCCCTGGAAGACACCGAACGCGGTGAGCACGGAGGAGTCGCCCGCGCCGCCGTTCTCCGGGGAGCGGCCGGTCGTCCAGCGGCACTCGCGCGCCACGACGTCCATGTCCGCGACGTACGTGCCCACGTCGCACGCCGTCACGTAGCGGCCACCGAGCGAGGCCACGAAGCGGCCGTAGGCGAGGAGCAGCTCCTCGCTCTTGATCTGCTCCGGGTCGCCGATGATCACGGCCTTGCCGCCGCCGTGGTCGAGACCGGCCATGGCGTTCTTGTACGACATCCCGCGCGCGAGGTTCAGCGCGTCCGCGACGGCGGCTTCCTCGCTCGCGTACGGATAGAAGCGGGTGCCGCCGAGGGCCGGGCCCAGGGCGGTGGAGTGGATGGCGATGACGGCCTTGAGGCCGCTGGCACGGTCCTGGCAGAGCACTACTTGCTCATGGCCGCCCTGGTCCGAGTGGAACAGGGTGTGCAGGACGCCGTTGTCTGCTTCGGTCACTGTGGTGACTCCCGGTCAAGTGGCGGCGGTTGGGCGGGCTCCCGTGCGGGTGGCGGGGGCCCGATGGGCATGAGACTAAAGCCTGGGAGAACCCGGTGGCCGCGCAGTGCCGAGGATCACCCTCTCCTGGCGCACAAGAAGGACGGCTGAGTTCGGCCATGGCACGATTTGCAGTGTTTTCCAGCCGGTACGCGGGGGAGGGAGCAGCCGTGCCCAAGGTGTCTTCGTTGGTCGTCCCGTACGCGTCCTACTTGCGCGTCTATGAGCCTCTCGCCGCTTTCCCGGAGCCCGAGCGCGGGCACTGGTCCCGCTACGCGCGACGCGCCGACCGCCCCTCGTACCAGGACGAACTGCGACGCTCCCTGGCCGACTTGCTGCCCACTCCGCCGGTGCCCGTCCCGGTGCACGAGTCCAGCGACGCGTTCGTGGTCGAGGCCGACGGTGTGGTCTGCGTCTGCCCCTGGCGCACCCGGCTGCGCGGCTGGCAGGCCCTGGCGGAGCTGCAGGGACAGCTGCCGACGCCGGTCCTCGACGCGGTCCTGCCGCCGGTGGTGCGCCGCCAGACGGCCGCGGACTACGAACAGTGGCTCCTGCGGAACCCTGACGCGCGCCCCTGGATCCGTACGTCGACGTGGCAGGTGCCGCTGAACTGGTTCGTGCTCGTCGCGGACGAGGAGCGGGAGTACGAGAAGGGGACGCCGGATTCCGCGCCCGTCCTGCGCTACCGCACGCCGATGGTGCAGGCGCGGCGCCGGGTGGCCCGTGGGCTCAAGACGTTGCGGGACACGCTCGACGAGGGGCCGCTCGTCGAGGGGCTCACGGACGTGGGCCGGTGGCTGGAGGAGTTCCATCCGCGCTCCCTGGTGGAGCTCGACTACGGCGGGCTCGTGCACGCCCTGCCTGAGGGGCAGCTCGACGGGGACCACTCGGCGGCGGACGTGGCGGAAGGAATCGAGGCGCTGCGCAACGGCGACGGCGAGGCTGCCGGCGAGACGTATGCGAGGCTCATGGAGCGGTGGAGGGCGGTCAGGGACCGCCAGTTCTCGAACTGAGCGTCGACCCGATCGCGAACCGAGTGTTCCTACGTGGCGCCTACACGGGACGTAGGTCCCGATCCGGGCTTTTGTATCAAGCGTGACGGACCGCACTTACGGGGCCCTTGCGCCCATCACCCTCCCTCGTGCCAAAATAGGACAAGGAGCCCGGGGAGGGCTCCTTCCGTCCATGTATGGGCGGAATACTCAGCATTGCACGCTATGGGGGGTCTGTTGACTCTTGATCGCTCTGTGACTGATCGTCACTGTGGCGTGACTGTCCGCTATGGCATGGTCCATCGGCTTCCGTCGCTGATAGACACCTGGGAGGGCAATTCCATCGGTTTGGCCGACGTGGCTGGACGGATGGTGTAGTTGTAGTGCCGAGGACAAGCCGTTCGTCCTATAACCGACTCGACTCGCGTCCGCCATTTCGGGCAACGCGGGTCAAGGTGCAGAATTTAGAGGAATGAACCGAGAAGGTTCGGTTCTCCGAGGAGGCCGCTCATGACCGCTCGCACCCCTGATGCCGAGCCGCTGCTTACCCCGGCTGAGGTTGCCACGATGTTCCGCGTCGACCCGAAGACGGTGACGCGCTGGGCCAAGGCTGGCAAGCTCACGTCGATTCGCACGCTCGGCGGGCATCGCCGTTACCGCGAGGCCGAGGTCCGCGCACTGCTCGCGGGAATCCCGCAGCAGCGCAGCGAGGCCTGATTTACCGCATAACCGCAGTACCAGGACGAAAAGTACGCCCGCTGCCGGGTCCCCCAACTCGGCCGCACCGTCCGACCCTTAGCTACACACGACGCGGGTCCCGCCCCAACGGGTCCCATGCCTGAGCCTCATGGGTGAGTCGTTTCGATCGCGCTGGACTCCGCCGGGTCCAGCGCGATCTTTTTTGTGCGCCCAGGAAGTGCTGGTGAGCGTCGCTGTGAGCGGGCTTGTTGGTCTCTGAGGGGTGCTGGGGCCGCGCTGTGGGGAGGCTGTGGCGCCACTCTTCCGCCGGCCTTGCGCCGCCCGGGGCGGACGCTGCGCTCGGCTGTGGCCGGTAGTGCAATTGCACATATTAAATTGACCGGTTGTAGGCGGGGTGTAAGTTCGCGGGTTTCAAAAACAACTTCGGTGACACCCGTCACATGCCGGGAACCTTGTTGCCCCCGACACCTCTGGGCTAGAGGAGATCCCGGAAGGTGCAGGGGTGTTGATGCGGTAGCGACGCGCCTGGGGGCCGTACTCCTCCACCCTCCCACCACGGGGGCGGGTTGCGGGACGGCTTTGGTCACGCGTCCGGGGGGCTTTCCTCCTCGCCCGGCTCCCGGTCGCCGTCACAGTCGCCCTCACGGGCGCTCTGGGCGGCGGATGAGGCCTCCAGGGCGAGCCGTTCGAGCCGGTGGCAGATCGGGCAGTGCCGGGTCAGGTGGCGATAGCTCGTCGCCGCGGAGAGATGGGCGCGCAGGAGAGCGCGTGTCTCGTGCCGTGCGGACGCCGCTGAAGCAGTCATGCGCCACCTCCAGAGGGGAACCGGTCCCGCCCGCTTCCCTGCTGTCTGAGTTACCGGCGGAATGTGACGCAGTCAAGACGCACGAACGGCAACGGGCCGCATCCCGGAGGGAAACGGCCCGTGTCGGCGTACGCGAAGAGGCGTACGCGAAGAGGGGCCGCATCCTCGACGGATGCGGCCCCTCTTCACTTGCGGTCCTGACGGGATTTGAACCCGCGGCCTCCACCTTGACAGGGTGGCGAGCACTCCAAACTGCTCCACAGGACCTTGCTTCGCGGCGCTTGTTGTTGCGTTGCGCTGCGAGACGAAACTGTACAGCAGCCCTGGCCCGCCGGTCGAACTCGCTCCGGGTGAGCGGACCGTCACGGTGCGACGGCGTCGATCGCCTTCACGATCCGCTTGTCCGAGACGGGGTACGCCGTGCCGAGCGCGTGCGCGAAATAGCTGACCCGGAGCTCTTCCAGCATCCAGCGGATGTCCCGGACCTCCTGGGGCACGGGGCGGCCGCGCGGGAGCTGCTCCAGGAGCCAGGCGTACTCGTCCTGCATCTCGTGGACCTTCTCCATGCGCGCGGTGTCCCGCTGCACGTTCGTCGGCATCTGCTGGAGCCGGCGGTCGGCGGCCACCATGTAGCGCATCAGGTCCGACAGGCGGCGGATCCCCGTGGCCGTGACGAAGCCGGGTCCGATCAGGGCGTCCAACTGGGCCCGTACGTCCGCCAGGTTGGCCAGGAGCGTCGGGCTCTTCGTCGACTTCAGGCGCCGCTCACAGGCCTGCCAGGCGGCGAGGACCTGCTGGACCTGGCCGACCGTGCGTACCGTCGTGTCGACGATCTCGGCGCGCACCTTCTCGTACAGCTTGCGGTAGGACTCCTCGTCCCAGGCGGGACCGCCGAAGTCGCCGATCAGCTTGTCCGCCGCGGCCATCGCGCAGTCCGCGAAGAGTGCCTGGATGGAGCCGTGCGGATTGGCGGACAGGGCGATCTTCTGGGCGTTGGTCAGCTTGTCCGAGGCGAACTTGGCCGGATTCACCGGGATGTTGCGCAGGATGAGGCGGCGCGTGCCCTTCCACATCGCCTGCTGCTGCTCGGCCTCGGTGTCGAAGAGGCGTACGGAGACGGTGTTCGCCTCGGGGCCGTCGTCCACGAGCGCCGGGAACGCCTTCACCGGCTGGCCCGCGCGGCGCGTCTCGAAGACACGGCTGAGGGAGCCGATGGACCAGTCCGTGAGTCCCGTGCGCTCGACCGCGGAGCCACCCGTGCGCTCGGCGGTCGCCGCGGCGGCCTGGGAGAGGGCCTTGCGGGCCTTGGGGCGGAGCTGGAGTTTCAGCGCCTCCAGGTCCTTGTCCTCGGCGAGGTTCTTGCGCCGCTCGTCAGTGATCCGGAAGGTGATCTTCAGGTGGTCCGGTACGCGGGTGAGGTCGAAGTCGTCCGGTGAGACGGGGACGCCGACCATCCGCTGGAGCTCGCGGGCCAGCGTCACGTGCAGCGGCTCCTGGAGGGGGACCGCCCGCTCCAGGAACGCCTTCGCGTAGTTGGGGGCGGGGACGTAGTGCCGGCGGATCGGCTTGGGCAGGGAGCGGATCAGCTCGATCACGACCTCCTCGCGCAGGCCCGGGATCTGCCAGTCGAAGCCGTCCGCCGTGACCTGGTTCAGGACCTGGAGCGGTACGTGGACGGTGACGCCGTCCGCGTCCGCGCCCGGCTCGAACTGGTACGTCACCTTGAACTTGAGCGGCCCCTGCCGCCACGTGTCGGGATAGTCGTCCTTCGACACGTCACCGGCGCGCTCGTTGATCAGCATCGACCGCTCGAAGTCGAGCAGTTCGGGCTCCTCGCGCTGCTTCTTCTTCCACCAGGAGTCGAAGTGCGCGCCGGACACGATGTCCGCGGGCACCCGCTGGTCGTAGAAGTCGAAGAGCGTCTCGTCGTCGACGAGGATGTCGCGGCGCCTGGCGCGGTGCTCCAGCTCCTCCACCTCGGTGAGGAGCTTGCGGTTGGCGGCGAAGAACTTGTGGTGCGTGCGCCAGTCGCCCTCGACGAGCGCGTTGCGGATGAACAGGTCGCGGGAGACCTCGGCGTCGATGCGGCCGTAGTTCACCTTGCGGTCGGTGACGAGCGGGACGCCGTACAGCGTCACTTTCTCGATCGCCACCACCGCGGCCTGGTCCTTCTCCCAGTGCGGCTCGCTGTACGTGCGCTTCAGGAGGTGCTGGGCGAGTGGTTCGACCCACTCGGGCTCGATGCGGGCGTTGACGCGGGCCCAGAGGCGGGAGGTCTCCACGAGCTCGGCCGACATGATGAAGCGCGGGGGCTTCTTGAAGAGCGCGGAGCCGGGGAAGATCGCGAACTTGGCGTTGCGGGCGCCCAGATATTCGCCCCGGCCGCCGCGCTGCTTGGGGTCGCTGTCCTTCGACTCCTTCACGTCCTTCATCCCGATGTGGGAGAGCAGGCCGGCCAGGAGAGAGATGTGGACGTGCTGCTCGGGGGCGTCGTCCTCGTTGAGGTGGATGCCCATCTGCTTGGCGACCGTGCGCAGCTGCGTGTAGATGTCCTGCCACTCGCGGATGCGCAGGAAGTTCAGGTACTCCGACTTGCACATCCGGCGGAACGAGGACGAGCCGCGCTCCTTCTGCTGCTCGCGGATGTACCGCCACATGTTGAGGAAGGCCAAAAAGTCGGACGTCTCGTCCTTGAAGCGCGCGTGCTGCTGATCGGCCTGCGTCTGCTTCTCGGCGGGGCGCTCACGCGGGTCCTGGATGGAGAGCGCGGCGGCGATCACCATGACCTCGCGTACGCAGCCGTTCTTGTCGGCCTCGAGGACCATGCGGGCAAGGCGCGGGTCCACCGGCAGCTGGGCCAGCTTGCGGCCCTGCTCGGTGAGGCGCTTCTTCGGGTCCTTCTGCGTCGGGTCCAGGGCGCCGAGTTCCTGGAGGAGCTGGACGCCGTCGCGGATGTTGCGGTGGTCCGGCGGGTCGATGAAGGGGAACTTCTCGATGTCGCCGAGACCGGCCGCCGTCATCTGCAGGATGACCGAGGCGAGGTTGGTGCGCAGGATCTCCGCGTCGGTGAACTCCGGCCGCGAGGCGAAGTCCTCCTCCGAGTACAGCCGGATGCAGATGCCGTCCGACGTACGCCCGCAGCGGCCCTTGCGCTGGTTGGCGCTGGCCTGGCTGATCGCCTCGATGGGAAGGCGCTGCACCTTCGTGCGGTGGCTGTAGCGGGAGATGCGGGCCGTGCCGGGGTCGATGACGTACTTGATGCCCGGGACGGTCAGCGAGGTCTCCGCGACGTTCGTGGCGAGGACGATGCGTCTGACCGTTCCCGCACCGGGCCGCTGGAAGACGCGGTGCTGCTCGGCGTGCGAGAGGCGGGCGTAGAGCGGCAGGACCTCGGTGAACTTGAAGTTCTTCTTGTTCAGCGCGTCCGCCGTGTCCCGGATCTCGCGCTCTCCGGAGAGGAAGACGAGGATGTCGCCCTTGCCCTCGCCCTGGAGCTCCTCGACGGCGTCGGTGATCGCGGTGATCTGGTCGCGGTCGCCTTCTTCACCTGCGGCGGAGTCGGAGTCCTCATCGAGGAGCGGGCGATAGCGCACCTCGACGGGGTACGTACGGCCGCTGACCTCGACGATCGGGGCGTCCCCGAAGTGCCGCGAGAACCGCTGCGGGTCGATGGTCGCCGAGGTGATGACGACCTTCAGGTCCGGGCGCTTGGGCAGCAGCTGGGCGAGATAGCCGAGCAGGAAGTCGATGTTGAGTGAGCGCTCGTGGGCCTCGTCGATGATGATCGTGTCGTACGCGCGCAGCTCGCGGTCCGTCTGGATCTCGGCCAGCAGGATGCCGTCCGTCATCAGCTTCACGTACGTGTCGGCGCCCACCTGGTCCGTGAAGCGGACCTTCCAGCCGACGGCCTCGCCGAGCGGGGTGTTCAGCTCGTCGGCCACGCGCTCGGCGACCGTGCGGGCGGCGAGACGGCGGGGCTGGGTGTGCCCGATCATGCCGCGGACGCCGCGTCCGAGCTCCATGCAGATCTTGGGGATCTGCGTGGTCTTGCCGGAGCCCGTCTCGCCCGCGACGATCACGACCTGGTGGTCGCGGATCGCCGCGGCGATGTCATCCTTCTTCTGGCTGACCGGCAGTTCTTGCGGATACGTGATCTTGGGCAGACGGCTGCCCCGCTCGGCCATCCGTGCCGCGGCCTTGTCGACGTCCGCCGCGATCTCGGCGAGGACGGCGGCTCGGGCCTCGGGCTTGTGGATCCGGCGCGCACCCTCGAGCCGGCGGCCGATCCGGTGCTCGTCGCGCAGCGACAGCTCGGACAGGCGAGGGGCGAGGGCGTCGAGGGTGAGGGCAGGCTGCGTAGACATAACGGCGTCCAGGATCTCACCCGCCGCTCGGAGGTGGCGAACCGATTTCTCCGGCGGGGCGCCCGGACACGTACGATTCCGGGCATGTCGTCCCGTGTGCGCGCGTCGTGGTGCCCCCTTCTCGGGGTGCTGCTCGTCGTGCTCGGGGGGTTCTGCGGGCCCGTTGCGTCCACCGCCGCTGCGTCCACCGCCGCTCCGTCCACCGCCTCGGCGGAGCAGCCACGAGCCGCGACGGCCTTCGTTCATGAGGCCGACAGCGTGCCCGGCTGCGGCAAGGGCGGGCAGCGGGACAACGGGGGCCGTCCGATGTCGCCGCCGCGCCCCAGTTCGGCGCATGAACTGCTCCCCGCTCTGTACGAGGCCCACGCGGCGACCGGCTCCTGGGGCGCCGACCAGGCCGTGCTCTCCGTCTCGCCGGGCCGCGCGCCCCCCGCGCTCGTGCCGCCCTCGCCGATAGAGCTCTCCGTTCTGCGCGTGTAGGAGACCCCTGTCTCAGCCAGGGGTCCCTTGATCGACGTACGCAACAGGAGAAGCACACAGCCATGTCCAAGAAGCCCAGCACGCCCGGCACACCCAGTAAGTCCAGCAAGTCCAGCAAGAAGAACCTCGCCATCGGGACCGGCGTAGCCCTCGCCGCCCTGCTGCTCGGCGCCGCTTCCTACAGCGCCACCAAGCCCGACGAGCCCTCCTCCGTCACCGCGAAGGAGGAGCCCGCCGCGGACGTCTCCGCCGACCCGCAGGCCGGGGTCTACCCGGAACTGGCCAAGCTCGCCAGGCGCGACGCCGAGGACCCCCTCGCCCAGGGGCGCAAGGACGCGCCGGTCGTGCTCATCGAGTACGCCGACTTCAAGTGCGGCTACTGCGGGAAGTTCGCCCGCGACACCGAGCCGGGCCTCGTGAAGAAGTACGTCGAGGACGGCACCCTGCGCATCGAGTGGCGCAACTTCCCCATCTTCGGCGCGGACTCCGAGTCCGCCGCGCGCGGCGCGTGGGCCGCTGGGCGACAGGGCAGGTTCTGGCAGTTCCACGCCGCCGCCTACGCCGATGGCGCCAAGGAGAAGGGCTTCGGGGGCGACCGCCTGAAGGAGCTCGCGAAGGAGGCCGGGGTCAAGGACATCGGCCGCTTCTCCGACGACGCGGGCAGCGCCGCAGCCAAGGCGGCCGTGAAGAAGGACCAGGAGGAGGCGTACGGCCTGGGGGCCACGTCGACCCCGTCCTTCCTGGTCAACGGCCGTCCCATCTCGGGCGCCCAGCCGGACGAGGTCTTCGACCAGGCGATCGAGCAGGCGGCCAAGAGCGCGGGCAAGAGCGCGGGTGCGGGCTCCGGGGCAGGGGACAAGTGACCGCCGACGTCGGGTACTTCGCGGCGTTCCTGGGTGGTCTCCTCGCCCTGATCAGCCCCTGCAGCGCGCTGCTGCTGCCCGCCTTCTTCGCGTACTCGATCGACTCGACCTCACGGCTGCTCGCGCGCACCGGCATCTTCTACGCCGGTCTCGCGACGACCCTCGTGCCGCTGGGCGCGGCGGGATCGGTGGCCGGGCGGTTCTTCTTCGGGCACCGGGACCAGCTCGTGCTCGTCGCCGGGTGGCTGATCATCGCGCTCGGTGTGCTCCAGGTCGTGGGCATGGGGTTCGCCTCGCGGAAGATGTCCGAGCTGTCGGGGCGTATCCGGCCGACGACCGCGGTCTCCGTGTACGCGCTCGGCGCGGTGTACGGGCTCGCCGGTTTCTGCGCGGGCCCGATCCTCGGCAGCGTCCTCACCGTGGCCGCGGTGAGCGGGAGCCCCGTCTACGGAGGGCTGCTGCTCGCCGTGTACGCGCTGGGGATGGCGGTTCCGCTCTTCGTCCTGGCCCTGCTCTGGGAGCGTTTCGATCTCGGGCGGCGGCGGTGGCTGCGGGGGCGCGCGTTCCGGATCGGTCGCTTCGAGCTGCACACGACCTCGCTTTTGTCGGGCCTGTTCTTCGTGGCCCTCGGCGCGCTCTTCCTCGCGTACGACGGGACCACCGCGCTGCCGGGCCTCCTCGACGTGGACGACTCGTTCGCCGTGGAGCGGTGGGCCGGGGGCGTGGGCCGGGCCGTGCCGGACTCGGTGCTGCTGGTGGGGGTGGTGGCGTTGGTGGGCGCCGGGTTCGCGGTGCGGGCTTGGCGGAGGCGGGCGCGTGGGCCGGTTGAGGCAGAGAGCAGGTAAGTCCACTTTGCCCGGTTTAGCGTATTCGTATGTCTGAACCGTCTGAACCGTCTGGATCATCCGTACCATCTGGATCGTCTGAGCAGCCTGTAGCGCCTGAACCGCCGGCCCACGAAGAACACCGGCACGGCTCCCATGGGGCCCATGGCGCCCACGGAAGGGCTCCCACCCGGCGTGAGCAGTGGTCGGCGTTCAAGGAGTCGCCTTTCCTGCCCGCGGTGGTCCTCGTGTTCATCCTGGCGGCGGCCGCGGGGCTCTTCGCGGGTTCGTACACGTACTCCATGGCGAACCCGACCCCGCACCACATCCCCACCGCGGTGGTCGGCGCCCAGGAGGCCACGCGGGGCAAGGCGTTCCTGGACGGCATGGAGGAGGCGCTGAACGCGTCCCTCGCGGTGCGCGAGTACGACAGTGTCGCCGCCGCGCGCAACGGGATGGAGGAGCAGAAGGTCTTCGCGATCCTCTCGGTGGCTCCGGGCGGCGGGGACAAGGTGGCCTTCGACGTCTCGGGCGCGTCCGGGGCGTCGGTCGCCCAGGTGCTCGCGGAGACGGCCCCGAAGGTGGGCAAGGCGGTGGGGGTGCCGGTGACGGTGAAGGACATCAACCCCCTCCAGGAGGGTGATCCCCGGGGCCTGGCGATCTTCTACATCTCGCTGGCCGCGGTGATCATCGGTTTCGTCGGCGCGATCCAGCTCAGCGTGCACGCGCGAGGGCTGAACCCGGCGGAGCGGATCGCCTTCACCGTCCTCTACGCCCTGCTCGGCGGGTTCGTGATCGCCGCGGTGGTGGACTGGTGGCTGGGGGCGGTGGATCTGCCGTTCGTCGAGTCGTGGCTGATCCTGGCGCTGACGATGTTCGCGTCGGGGATGGTCTTCACGATGTTCAACACGCTGTTCGGGCGCTGGGCGATGCTCCCGACGTGGGGCCTGATGGTGCTCCTGGGCAACCCGTCGTCGGGCGGCGCGGTCTCCTGGCCCCTGCTGCCCTCGGTGCTCGGCCACATCGGGCAGTGGCTGCCACCGGGCGCGTCGGTGAACGCGCAGCACACGGCTGTGTACTTCGGCAGCCACCAGCACGCCTTCCCGTTCCTGGTGCTCGCCGGGTGGGCGGTGCTTGCGTCCACGGTGTTCTGGGTCTGGAGACACCGGCACCCGGGCGGCCGGGAGAGGCCCGCGGCGCATGCGGCGGCTCCGGCGGGGTGAATCAGGGGAACGCGAAAGGCCCCGTCCATCGGACGGGGCCTTCGAAGAGGTGGCTGGGGCCGGGATCGAACCGGCGACCTATCGCTTTTCAGGCGATCGCTCGTACCAACTGAGCTACCCAGCCACGCGATTCAGAGAATCGCAAGCGGTCCTGACGGGATTTGAACCCGCGGCCTCCACCTTGACAGGGTGGCGAGCACTCCAAACTGCTCCACAGGACCAAGCATTGTGCGAGCACTAGTCTCGCACAAGGTGTTGCGTGCCCCCAACGGGATTCGAACCCGTGCTACCGCCTTGAAAGGGCGGCGTCCTGGGCCACTAGACGATGAGGGCTAAGGGCCCACCTGGGCGCTTTGCAGCGCGTCGGGGACGTGAGAAGCATATGGGATGCGGGGAGCTATCGCCAAAACGGTTATCCGGGGGTCGGGGAACCGCTCCCGGAGGGAGCGCCCCCAGGGGGCGGGGAGGGCGTCGCCCCCGGCTGGTTCTCCTTCGGCAGATGGCGGCTGACCTCGGCCTTCGTCAGCCCGAGACCGCCCAGTTTGATCTCGTCCCACGCCTGGAGGCGCCGGGTCTCCCGGTCCAGATAGAGGACCGACGTCTCGACCGGATCGGGGTACTTGCCCTCCACCGCCCGAAGCCCGCTGCCTCCCGTGGAGCCCTCGATGCGCAGCCGGGTCCCGCCGTCCATGACCTCCATCTCCGAGTGGTGGACGTGGCCCGCGAGGACGAGCGGCACCTCGCCGTCCGTCTCGCGCGCGGCATCGGGGTTGTGCGCGACGGCCACGTCCACGGGAGTGCCCGCCGTCTGCTGGTCGCGCAGGGCGGAGGCGAGGCGGATGCCCGCCATCTCCTCGGCGGGCTTGCCCTCGGACGCCACCGAGCGGTCCGGGGTGTACTGCGGGTCGCCCGTCCCGGCGAACCGCAGGCCCGCGACCGACACGGCCCTGCCCTCGTCCAGGACGTGCACGTTCTTCATGCGCTGGAGGTAGCGCTGGGTGGCGGCCGAGTCGTGGTTGCCGCGCACCCAGACGTACGGGGCGCCCAGGTCCTCGATCGGGTCCAGGAAGGCGTTCTCGGCGGCGCTCCCGTGGTCCATCGTGTCGCCCGAGTCGACGATGACGTTGATGTCGTACTGCTCGACCAGTGAGGCGATGATCTTCCAGCTCGCCGGGTTGAGGTGGATGTCCGAGACGTGCAGGACACGGATCGTGGACGGGTCCGGCTGGTACGCGGGGAGCGTCGACGTCACGTCGTACAGCTTCGTCACGTTGGTGACCAGGCGTGCCAACTCCTGCTGGTAGACGTCGAATTCGCTCACGATGCTGCGCGCGTTGCCGACCACCGACGGCGCGCTGCTGAGGAGGCCGGAGAACTTCGGCTCCAGGACGGACTTCGGGTTCCACGTCGCGTACGCCGCCGCGCCCGAAGCGGCGAGCAGGGCGAGGGCGAGGCCGCCCGCGGCCAGGGCCCGGCGCGGGCGCCGGTAGACCGCGAGGCCCAGCGTCGTGGCGCCCGCGACGACGGCGGCACAGGAGCGTACGGCCAGGTCGAGCGTGCCGTGTCCGACGTCCTTGGTCACCTCCTCCTGGAGTCCTGCGAGCCGCTCGGGGTGCTCGACCAGGGCCTGGGAGCGGACCGGGTCCAGGCGGTCCACGTCCACGTCCAGGCGGATGGGCGCGATGTGCGAGCGCAGCTCCAGGGCGCCCAGCGGGGAGACGTCGATCTTCGTGCCGCCGGTCAGCGAGGGACGCAGTGTCATCCGCGTGTCCACCGGGCCCACCGGCGCGTGCACGCTGCCGACGATCAGCAGGCCCAGCCAGGCGCCGAACAGGACGACCGCGATCAGACCCAGTGCGCGGCCGTAGGGATGCGGAGGGCTGATGAGTTCGCCGACCGGACGAGGGTGGCGGGATCGGTAGTGGCGTACGAGGGCGGCGAGCGCACGGAAGTCGCGGGCCATTGGGCCCCTATGCCCATGGGGAGGGGCGGCTATGCGGGGCGGTGGCCGACAATGGGGGCGTGCTGGAGATGACGCGGGAAGAGTTCGAGGAACTGGTCGCCGAGGCGCTCGACCGGATTCCTCCCGAGTTGACGCGGTTGATGGACAACGTGGCGGTGTTCGTGGAGGACGAACCACCGGCCGAGGACCCGGAGCTGCTCGGGCTCTACGAGGGAACACCGCTGACCGACCGGGGCGAGTGGTACGCGGGTGTGCTGCCCGACCGGATCACCATCTACCGAGGGCCGACGTTGCGGATGTGCGAGTCGCGCGAGGACGTGGTCGCTGAGACCGAGATCACCGTCGTACACGAGATCGCACATCACTTCGGGATCGACGACGAGCGCCTGCACGCCCTGGGATACGGCTGACGGCCGCGGGATACGGCTGACGGTCGGTGGCGGGTCCGCTCGCCGGTCCGTGTCTTCTTGCGGGGCAGGGGAGTTGGGTAGGGCGTCCCCGCTTCTCAGCGCCTCGGAGGTGCTCGGCCGTGCGCCCTTTGTACGTTCCCGTCCGATTGGCCGCGGCGGCGGTGGCCGTCATGACGACCACGGGCTGCATGAGCATCGGCGACGACGGAGGCGGTGAGCCCGGCCCCGGGCGGTCCGCCGGCGAGCGCAGCGCGGCGGCCGCCCCGGACGGCGGGAGCGTCACGCCCGGCGCCGGTTCGGCCGGTGGCGGCGGCGCCGGCCGTGACGACGCGAAGGGCGGCAAGCGCGGCAAGGGCGGCAAGGGCAAGAGCAAGGGTGCGGGGGGCTCCGGCGGGCGCGGTGCGTCCGGTTCCGACGCCGCCCGGGCCTCGGCGTCCGCTTCCGGCGGCGGTGACCCCGCCCCGCCGGCGAACGACGGGCGTCCGTCGCCCACGCGGACCAAGCCCGCCCCGCCGCGCCCCACGCCGACCCCCGACCCACCGAAGCCGACCCCCACGCCGACCCCTGAGCCCACTCCGGAGCCCTCGTCGTCAGCGCATGAGCCTCCGAAGCAGGACACTCAGCTCGGGGACCGCTCGGCGGGGTTCAGGTCGCGGGAGCCCTCACCGGAGGCCGGGCCTGCCTGAAGCGGGGCCTCGGACCTGTGTCTGAAAACCCGCTTCGTCGCAGGTGAGAAAGGCCGTGAGGGGTGGAATCCAAGGTGCCCCGGAGGGTGCGGTTTGCCTTCTGGGGGGGTAGGTGAGTATGGTGGTAGATCGTTTGATCCCATTTGCCCGGCGCCGAAAAAGAAGAGCGCCGCGTGGCGCGTACTCTCCCCAGCCGTGGCTGACCGCATAGAGGCGGTCCATTGCGAAATCACGGAGTTGACGGGCGCGTGCCGAGACTCCGGAAGGTTTCGCATTTCGCATGTCCATTTCTCACTCTGACCACGCCGTCCTGCCCGAGAACGAGACGAACGACGAGCTGACGGCCGAGGCCGTCGCCGAGGTCGTCGAGACCGTTCAGGCCACCGACGTCGCCGACGTCGTGGAGATTGCCGAGCAGGTTGTCGTGGAGACCGCCGAGCAGGCCGTCGAGAAGACCGAGGCTGTCGCCGAGGTCGAAGAAACCGAGGCTGCCGCCGAGGTCGAAGAAGCCGCCGAAGAGGTCGAGACCGGCCCCACCTTCAGCGACCTCGGCCTGCCCGAGAGCATCGTCCGCAAGCTCGCCCAGAACGGCGTGACCTCCCCCTTCCCGATCCAGGCCGCGACCATCCCGGACGCCCTGCTCGGCAAGGACATCCTCGGCCGTGGCCGCACCGGCTCCGGCAAGACCCTCTCCTTCGGCCTGCCGATGCTGGCGACGCTGGCCGCCGAGGGCCGCACCGAGAAGAAGAAGCCCCGCGGCGTCATCCTCACGCCGACGCGTGAGCTCGCGATGCAGGTCGCGGACGCGCTCCAGCCGTACGGCGACGTGCTCGGCCTGAAGATGAAGGTCGTCTGCGGCGGTACGTCCATGAGCAACCAGATCTATGCCCTGGAGCGTGGCGTCGACGTCCTCGTCGCCACCCCGGGCCGTCTGCGCGACATCATCAGCCGCGGCGCCTGCTCGCTGGAGAACACCCAGATCGCGGTGCTCGACGAGGCCGACCAGATGTCCGACCTGGGCTTCCTGCCCGAGGTCACCGAGCTGCTCGACCAGGTTCCGTCCGACGGCCAGCGCATGCTGTTCTCGGCCACGATGGAGAACGAGATCTCCACGCTGGTCAAGCGCTACCTGACCAACCCGGTGACGCACGAGGTCGACAGCGCCCAGGGCAACGTCACGACCATGTCGCACCACATCCTGATCGTGAAGCCCCGCGACAAGGCGCCCGTCACGGCGGCCATCGCCTCGCGCAAGGGCCGCACGATCATCTTCGTCCGCACCCAGCTGGGCGCCGACCGTATCGCCGAGCAGCTCTGCGAGTCCGGTGTGAAGGCCGACGCGCTGCACGGCGGCATGACGCAGGGTGCCCGTACCCGCGTGCTCGAGGACTTCAAGAAGGGCTACGTCAACGCGCTCGTCGCGACCGACGTCGCCGCCCGTGGCATCCACGTGGACGACATCGACCTGGTCCTGAACGTGGACCCGGCCGGCGACCACAAGGACTACCTGCACCGCTCCGGCCGTACGGCCCGCGCGGGCCGCAGCGGCACGGTCGTCTCGCTCTCGCTCCCGCACCAGCGCCGCCAGATCTTCCGGCTGATGGAGGACGCGGGCGTCGACGCCGAGCGTCACATCATCAACGGTGGCGGCACCTTCGACCCGGAGGTCGCCGAGATCACCGGCGCCCGTTCGATGACCGAGGTGCAGGCCGACTCCGCGGGCAACGCGGCGACGCAGGCCGAGCGTGAGGTCAAGGACCTCACGAAGGAGCTGGAGCGCGCGACGCGCCGCGCGACGGAGCTGCGCGAGGAGGCCTCGCGCCTCACCGCGCGTGCCGCCCGCGAGCGTGGCGACGACCCGGAGACCGCGGTCGCCGAGGCCACCGCCGCCGCCGAGGCCGAGATCGAGGCCGCTGCCTCCGCCCCGGAGCAGCAGCCCGCGGCCGTACGCGAGGAGCGCCGCCCGCAGCGCGACGAGCGCGGCAACTACGAGCGTGAGCGCGGCAACGACCGTGGCGGCCGTTCCTTCGAGCGCCGTGACGACCGCGGTGGCTCCGGCTTCCGTGGCGGCGACCGTCGCGAGGGTGGCGGCGGTTTCAACCGTGACCGCGGCGACCGTCCGTCGGGCGGCGGTTTCAACCGTGACCGCAACGACCGCGGTGGCTCCGGCTTCCGTGGCGGCGACCGTCGCGAGGGTGGCGGTGGCTTCAACCGTGACCGCAACGAGCGTCCTTCGGGTGGCTCGGGCTTCCGTCGTGACGAGCGTCCTTCGGGCGGCGGCGGTTTCAACCGTGACCGCAACGAGCGTCCTTCGGGCGGCTCCGGCTTCCGTCGTGACGAGCGTCCTTCGGGCGGCGGCGGTTTCAACCGTGACCGCAACGAGCGTCCCTCGGGCGGCTCCGGCTTCCGTCGTGACGAGCGT
>NZ_JBFALJ010000010.1:229101-256424 GCF_040660195.1 Streptomyces sp. NPDC050147
CGAGCGTCCTTCGGGCGGCGGCGGTTTCAACCGTGACCGCAACGAGCGTCCCTCGGGCGGCTCCAGCTTCCGCCGCGACGACCGCCCCTCCGGCGGCCACCGTGGCAGCGACCGCCCGTTCAACCGTGACCGCCGCGACGACCGCCCCTCCGGCGGCGGCCCCTCCGGCGGCGCCCGCTCCGGTGGCCACGACCGCCCGGCGTTCAACCGCGACCGCTCCGGGACCGGCACCGGCTCCTTCGGCCGCCGCGACGACAAGCCGCGCTGGAAGCGCAACGGCTGATCTTTAGCCGCTTCCGCCTGACCGAAGGGCCCGCACGACGGTGACGTCGTGCGGGCCCTTCGGCGTGTCCGGGACTGTGCGGCGTCGCTTCCGCACCCGCCTCGTCCGCCGTCGTCCTCCGTACGCGACCGACAGCCTGTCAGCGGTGTTGCGGGGCGGCCTTCTGCCGAGACGGAGTCGCCCCCCCGCCCGCCGAGCGCGGGTAGGGGTGTTTTTGGCCAGACGTGGCGCATGTCGTGCCCCCGGTGAGGGAATCGCTGGGGGCATGACAAATGAATCGCGTGGAGCGCCCAACTCGCCGCCGGTTGCCGCCGGTTCGGACGAGGAACGTCTCGCTCAGCTCGGGTACACCCAGGTCCTCGCGCGGCGGATGTCCGCGTTCTCCAACTACGCGGTCTCGTTCACGATCATCTCGGTGCTGTCCGGCTGCCTCACCATGTATCTGTTCGGCATGAACACCGGCGGTCCCGCCCTCATCACCTGGGGGTGGGTCGGGGTCGGGCTCATGACGCTGTTCGTCGGCCTCGCGATGGCGGAGATCTGCTCCGCCTACCCGACCTCCGCCGGGCTCTACTTCTGGGCGCACCGCCTCGCGCCGACGCGTACGGCGGCGGCGTGGGCGTGGTTCACGGGCTGGTTCAACGTGCTCGGGCAGGTCGCCGTCACCGCCGGGATCGACTTCGGGGCCGCGTCGTTCCTGGGCGCGTATCTGAACCTCCAGTTCGACTTCCGCGTCACCGAGGAGCGCACGATCCTGCTCTTCGCCGCCATCCTCGTGCTGCACGGCCTGCTCAACACCTTCGGTGTGCGCATCGTGGGGCTGCTGAACAGCGTCAGTGTCTGGTGGCACGTCTTCGGGGTCGCCGTGATCGTCGGGGCGCTCGCCTTCTCGCCGGACTCGCACCAGTCGGCGTCCTTCGTCTTCACCGAGTTCGTCAACAACACGGGGTGGGGGAGCGGGCTGTACGTGGCCCTCATCGGCTTGCTGATGGCCCAGTACACCTTCACCGGGTACGACGCCTCCGCGCACATGACCGAGGAGACACACGACGCCTCCACGGCCGGCCCGCGCGGCATCGTCCGCTCCATCTGGACGTCATGGATAGCGGGCTTCGTCCTCCTCCTCGGCTTCACCTTCGCCATCCAGTCGTACGACGGGGCCCGTGAGTCGGCGACGGGAGCGCCGCCCGCCCAGATCCTGCTGGACGCGCTCGGGGCGACCACGGGCAAGCTGCTCCTGCTCGTCGTCATCGGCGCGCAGCTCTTCTGCGGCATGGCGTCGGTGACCGCCAACTCCCGCATGATCTACGCCTTCTCGCGGGACGGAGCGCTGCCGTTCTCGCACATCTGGCACTCGGTGAACCCGCGGACACGCACACCCGTCGCCGCGGTCTGGCTCGCGGCCCTGGGCGCGCTCGTCCTCGGGCTGCCCTACCTGATCAACGTCACGGCGTACGCGGCGGTGACGTCCATCGCCGTCATCGGGCTCTACATCGCCTACGTCATCCCGACCCTCCTGAGGCTGCGCAAGGGCGACGCATTCGAGCGCGGGCCCTGGCACTTGGGCCGCTGGTCACGCCCGGTCGGCATCGTCGCGGTGGCCTGGGTGGGCGTGATCACGGTGCTCTTCATGCTGCCGCAGGTCTCGCCGGTCACCTGGGAGACCTTCAACTACGCCCCGATCGCGGTCCTGGTCGTGCTGGGCTCCGCCGCCACCTGGTGGTTCGCGTCGGCCAGGCACTGGTTCCTGAACCCGGACCACGAGCGCACGGCGGCCCGCGAGGCGGCCCGCAGCGGGGCGCCGGAACCCGCCGATCCCTGACCGCGCGGCGGCCGCCCCCGGCCCGTCGCGCGACGCGCGACGGGCCAAGGATGCGATACCCGATCGGACGACTGGACCTCTGCGGCTATGCTCGGGGGGTGCATCCGCACGGACCGTTAGCTCAATTGGCAGAGCAGTGGACTTTTAATCCATTGGTTGTGGGTTCGAGTCCCACACGGTCTACCGGGAGCGGGAGAGGGAAAACCCCTCTGACCTGCAACGCAGCGCCTGAGTCGACTTCGGTCGGCTCGGGCGCTGCTTCGTTCTCGGGGCCTGCGTGTGGGATGCGTGCGCGGGCGGGGAGGCTGCGGCGCACGATGCCGGGGCGGTCCCACGTGCGGTGGGGCCAGGCGTTTGCCGGTCGTTCCAGGCCGGTTCGCTTTCACTCCCCCTGATGGCGTAGAGTTGCATTCAACGGCGCGGGGTGGAGCAGCTCGGTAGCTCGCTGGGCTCATAACCCAGAGGTCGCAGGTTCAAATCCTGTCCCCGCTACTAAAGACCGAAGGCCCGGATTCAGAAATGGATCCGGGCCTTCGGTGTTTCCGCCGTGATGCCGTGATGCCGTGATCCGGCGGTAACCCGCTCGGCCCACACCGGTCGCCCCGCGCCGCCCCTGCGGGAACCCTGAGTGAGTGGGGCAGCGAGGAGGAATCGGCGGGGGCGGCAGGCGTCCCGATGTCCGGCACGAGTGGGCGCTCGTGCGGACCCTCCCCCTGCTGCTCGTCGTCGCCGGGATCGTCTACGACATGTCGACCCCGCCCAGGTTCACCGCCGCGCCCCTGTTCACCGCGGCCCCGCTCATCGCCGCGCCCTTCTACTCGCTGCTCGGCACCACCCTCATCGGCGCCGCCTCCTGCACCGCCGTGCTCGCCCTGCACTTCAAGACCAGCACCACCACCGACGTCGATGCCATCACCGAACTCATCACGGTGGGGACCGTCGCCGTCCTCGCCTGCGTCATCAACCGCGTCGTACGCCGCAGCGACAAACAGCTCGCCTCCGCCCGCTCCATCGCCGAGGCCGCCCAGCGCGCCGTACTGCCGCAGCCGGCCCCCCGGATCGGCGGGCTCGACATCGCGGCGCGGTACGAGGCCGCGGAGGCCGACGCGTTCATCGGTGGCGATCTGTACGCCGTGCAGGACACCCCGCACGGCGTCCGCGTCATCGTCGGCGACGTACGCGGCAAGGGCATGGGCGCGGTGGCGGCCGTCGCCGTGGTGATCGGGGCGTTCCGGGAGGCCGCCGAGCAGGAGTCCACGCTGGAGGCCGTCGCGCAGCGCCTGGAGCGTGCCCTCGAGCGCGAGGGCACGCGGCGTGACGGGCTCGACGCCTTCGAGGGGTTCACCACCGCTGTCCTCGCGGAGATCTCGCACGGCGACGGCCTCGTACGCCTCATCAACCGCGGGCATCCGGGTCCGCTGCTCCTGCGCGGCGACGGACGGCTGTGCCTTCTGTCGGCCGCGGAGCCGGCGATGCCGCTGGGGATGGGCGACCTGGGCGCCTGGCCGGACCGTGCGGACGAGACGGAGTTCCCGCCGGGAGCGATGCTGCTGCTCTACACCGACGGGCTCTCCGAGGCGCGGGACGTCCGGGGGGAGTTCTACGACCCGGCGGCGCGGCTCGGCGGCCGGATCTTCCCGGGGCCGGGCGGCCCGGACGCGCTCTTGAGGACGCTCGTCGAGGAAGTGCGGCGGCACACCGGGGGCAGGGGCACCGACGACATGGCGTTGCTCGTGGTGCGGCGGCCCATGTCACCGGCCGTGACGGAAGGGCACCCCTCCGCATAACAACTGACGTACTGTCAAGGAGATGTGAAGCTCCGGTGTGTGAAGAAGTGGGGTCAACTCGCCCCGTTCCGGCCCCCGGTGTCCCGATAAGTGCGGGCCAAAGGCGTTAACGATCAGTCGGAACAGCTTGGAATACGGGCCCGCTGTCTATTAACGTTCGATAACGCAGCGCGGTCGTCCCAGCCGTCACTCGAGTCGGCTCCGCGCGCACGCGCCTAATCCCGAAAGGGAGCCGGGGAACCACTAATTGGGGTGAATCGGGCGTCTGTGCATCCGTGCCAGATGTTCGTAGGAGACCTTCCTGCTCCGAACCCGTCAGCTAACCCGGTAGGCGAGAAGGAAGGAAAGGAGTGCGCCCCAGTGGCGTCCAACCGCCCTGCCCCCCAAGGCGTGTACGTACCGAATGACGACGATTTCGGTGGGTACGACGACAAATCCTGGGAGGAATGGAATCCCACCGAGGAGTCCATCCGTCCCGTCCGCGGCAGGCACCGCGTCCACAAGCGGGGTGGCGGCGGGCTCGCCCGCAGCTCCACGGTTCTCGGCGTAGGCGTCATCGCCGCCGTCGGCGCGGGCGGCATCGCCACCGCGCAGGACGGCAAGCCCCCGGTCTCCATCGAGATGCCGGACCTCTCGGCCGTCACGGACTCGCTGCCGGAGGCCAAGTCGCTTCCGGGCGTGGGGTCCTTGATATCCGACGACTCGTCCGACTCGGGTTCCGCGGACAACGGCGTGACGACCGCCGCCGCGCCCCTCACCGCCGCGGGCCTCAGCACCGCCGACGCCGAGCAGGGCAGCACGGACGCGGGTGAGGCGCTGCGGGCCCGCATCATGGAGCAGGCGGAGAACCAGCAGGACCAGGCGGACGACGCGGTCCAGAAGGCCGCCGAGGAAGCCGCCGTCAAGCAGGCCGCCGAACAGGCCGCCGCCGAGCAGTCCGCGGCAGAGAAGAAGATCGCCGCCGACAAGGCCGCCGCGAAGAAGAAGGCCGAGGCCGCGGCCAAGAAGAAGGCCGAGGCGGAGCGCCTGGCCAAGCTCGCCAAGAGCTACACCCTCCCCGTCGCCTCGTACACGCTCACCGGCACCTTCGGGCAGCCCGGCTCCATGTGGTCCTCCGGCTACCACACCGGCCTGGACTTCGCGGCTCCGACGGGCACGCCCATCAAGGCCGTCCACTCCGGCACCATCAAGGAGGCCGGCTGGGCGGGGGCGTACGGCTACCGCACGGTCCTCGAACTCGACGACGGCACCGAGGTCTGGTTCTGCCACCAGTCCTCGATGAACGTCAGCGCCGGCCAGAAGGTCACCACCGGCGAGACCATCGGCCGCGTCGGGGCCACCGGCAACGTCACCGGCGCCCACCTCCACATGGAGGTCCACCCGGGCGGCGACTCCACCGGGGTCGACCCGGCGGCGTGGCTGCGCGGCAAGGGCCAGTCGATCTGAGGTAACCCCAGAACCCCGGTGGTCCTGGCGACAACCCCCCGACGCCAGGGCTGCCGGTTCGGCGTGCTCGCTTCCCGGGCGGGACCCCGGCATCCCGGTCGCCCCCGGCCCCCGGCCTCGGGCACCCCGGCGTCCCAGGAGATGGAATCGGCATCCCGTTCTGCGGAATGCCGCGGTCCATATGACCGTTGATCCCCTTATGACTTCTCTCCGCAAGCTTGGCTCTTCCGACCTCGAGGTCTTCCCGCTCGCCCTGGGCGGCAACGTCTTCGGCTGGACCGCCGACGAGGCGCAGTCCTTCGCCGTGCTCGACGCCTACACCGCCGCGGGCGGCAACTTCATCGACACCGCGGATGTCTACTCGGCCTGGGCGCCCGGCAACAAGGGCGGTGAGTCCGAGACCGTCATCGGCAACTGGCTCGCCTCGCGCGGCAGGCGTTCCGACGTCGTGCTCGCCACCAAGGTCGGCGGCCACCCCGACCACAAGGGTCTGTCCGCCGACACCATCAAGGCCGGCGCCGAGGAGTCGCTGCGCCGTCTGCGCACCGACTACATCGACCTCTACTACACGCACTACGACGACCCGACCGTCCCGGTCGAGGAGATCATCGGCGCGCTCGACGACCTGGTGACGTCCGGCAAGGTGCGTGCCGTCGCCGCCTCCAACGTGACCTCCGATCGGCTCCAGGAGTTCCTCGACTTCTCCGACCGCGAGGGCCTCGCGCGCTACTCGGTACTGCAGCCGCACTACAACCTCGTCTCGCGCGACACGTACGAGGGGACGCTGGAGCAGGTCGCCTCGCGTTCCGGCCTGGCCGCCGTCCCGTACTACGCGCTCGCCTCCGGCTTCCTGACCGGCAAGTACCGCCCCGGTGCGCGGGTCGACAGCGCGCGGGCCGAGGGCGCGGGCAAGCACCTGGCCACCGACCGCGGCCTGCGGGTGCTCACCGCCCTGGACGAGGTCGCCCAGGCGCGCGGCGCCGAGCTCGCGACCGTGGCGCTGGCGTGGCTCGCGGCGCAGCCGACGGTGGCGGCGCCGATCGCGTCGGCCCGTACGGTCGAGCAGCTGCCCGCGCTGGTCGCGGTGGGGGAGCTCGAACTGACGGCGGCCGAGGTGTCGACGCTGACGGCGGCTTCGGCGTAGGGCCCTAGCCCCGGTAGGGGTTGTACGCGGGGTAGGGCATCGCGGGCTGGGCGTACGGATATCCGTAGGGGGGCTGCTGCGGGTAGGGCTGCTGCGGGTAGGGCTGCTGTTGCGCGTACGGCTGCTGCCCGTACGGCTGTTGGTACGGCTGCCGGTACCCGTACGGCGGCGGCATCGGTACGAGCACCGGTGCCGTCGCGCGTGCCGCGTAGGCGAGGGCGGGCCGAGCGGCCTCGCGACGCTCCCACAGCGCGTGCAGCAACTCCCGCTCGCGTGCGACGAAGTCGGCGCCCGCCTTGCCCCTGCGTCCTCGGTGGCGCAGGAGCGCGAGAGACGTCGCGTACGTCTCGTACTGCGCGACCGCGCGCGCCGCGGCCTTGCCCTGGGTGTACGAGGCGTAGTCGCGGGCGAGCGTGCGGGCGCGCATCGTGCCGAGCGCGTACGGCTCGGGTGCGGTGAGCCAGCCCGCGATCGCGTACGCGGGCAGTTCCGCTCGCACGATGCGCAGGCCGCGCTGCCTGGTCCAGATGACGAGCCAGGTGAGCAGGCCGAACGCGGGCAGCATGAAGGTCGCGTACACGGCGAAGAAGCCGTAATCGCCGAAGCTGGCCGAGCCGTTCCACAGGGCGTGCAGGCCCATGGCGAGGAGCAGTCCGGCGAGCGGGAGCAGGACGCGCCGCCAGTTCCGCCGGTCGGCGCTGAGTGCGGCGATGCCGAAGCCGATGCCGGTGAGCACGGTGAACAGCGGGTGCGCGAAGGGCGACATCACGACGCGCACGAAGAAGGTCGCCGCCGTCACGGACGCGAGCCCGCTCTCGCCGTTGAGCTGGTCGGTGCCGAAGGCGCTGCCGAGGTAGAGGATGTTCTCGGTGAACGCGAAGCCGGTGGCGGTCACCCCGGCGATCACGACGCCGTCGACGATGCCGGTGAACTCGCGTCTGCGGAAGAGGAAGACGAGCAGTACGGCCACGGCTTTCGCGCTCTCCTCGACGATCGGCGCTATGACCGTCGCGCCGAGGGTGTCCGCGCTGGTGGGGTCCGCCGTGGCGGTGGCTATCCAGCGGGTCGCGAAGCTGTTGGCGACGATGGCTATGAGGGCGGCGGCGCAGGCGCCCCAGGCGAACGAGAAGATCAGGTTGCGCCAAGGGCCCGGCTGGACCCGCTGCAGCCAGCGGAAGGCGGCCACCAGGAGCGGCACCGGCAGCGTCGCGAGACCGAGCCCGACCAGGAAGCCCTGGGTGCCGGTCTGTTCCCTGACCAGGGCGAGGATCACCAGGCCGGACAGGGCGAGCAGCGTGACGAGGGCGGCCGCGCGTATCGCCCGCCGCTGCCACCAGCGTGCGTGCCGCAGCCCGGCGGGCCCTGCGGGGGGCATGGGGTGAGGGTGCGGAGAACGGGTGGCCACCCGTTGACCCTAACGAGGGACGGGGGTGGACCGCGACGGTGTCTCAGGCCGCGTGGCCGGTATCTCGATCCCCCTGGCCGGTGTTGCGGCCTTGCGGGCCGGTGTCGCGGCCTTGCGGGCCGGATGTCCGGCGGAACAGCAGGTCGTGGACGACATGCCCCTTGTCCAGGCCCTGGCCCTCGAACCGGGTGAGGGGACGGAAGGCGGGACGGGGCGCGTACCCGCCGTCGGCCCGGGTGTTCTCGAACGCCGGGTGCGCGGTGAGCACGTCCAGCATCTGCTCTGCGTACGGCTCCCAGTCGGTCGCGCAGTGCAGCACGGCGCCGGGCTTGAGGCGCGGTGCGGCGAGGTCGAGGAAGTCGGGCTGGATGATGCGGCGCTTGTGGTGGCGGGCCTTGGGCCAGGGGTCAGGGAAGTAGACGCGGAGGCCGTCGAGGGAGGCGGGCGGGAGCATTTCGCGGAGCAGGATGACGGCGTCGCCGTTCGCGACGCGGACGTTGGTGAGGCCGTTCCGCTCGGCGAGGCCGAGGAGATTTCCCTGGCCGGGGGTGTGTACGTCCACGGCGAGGATGCCGGTGTCCGGGTCGTCGGCGGCCATCTGGGCGGTGGCCTCGCCCATGCCGAACCCGATCTCGAGTACGACGGCGCGTTCGGCGCCGAAGAGCTCGGCGAGGTCGAGGGTGCGCTGCCCGTCGATGTCCAGGCCCCACTTGGGCCACAGCCGCTGGAGCGCGTCCGCCTGGCCGGCGGTGACGCGGCTCCTGCGGGGCTGGAAGCTGCGGATGCGGCGCTCGAAGTGTGAGCCCGCGGGGTCGGGCGCGGGCCCCTGCGGGAACCGGGGCTCGCCCTTCGGGCGCGGGGGGCGGGGGGCGCTGGGGGTGGTGGGTGACTCAGACACAGTGGGGCGATTTTATCTTTCCCCAACCCCGCCCCTTCCCGAAAACTCGCTCTGGCGCGAGGGCCTCGGTTGCCGTCATCACCGGCTTCGCCGAGTTCGTCCTCAAACGCCGGACGGGCTGAGATTCTCCGCCGGGCCGGGGAAGTCTTTTAGCCCCTGGGGGTCCCCCCGGACGGAGTCTGGGGGAGTTTGAGGACCGGGGTCTGGGGCGGAGCCCCTGCGCGGCGGAGCCGCCAATAGATACAGCCGGGAAGGGGTGCCCGCGCGCGAAGCGCGCTAATGGATGCAGCGGGGAGAGCCCCGCAGGGATCGCCCTACAGCAACCCCAGCACCCGCCGAGCCACCGCCCGCCCGATAGGCAGCGAAGCCGTCGCCGCAGGCGAGGGCGCGTTCAGCACATGCACAGCCCGCGCCCCCTCCCGTATCAGGAAGTCATCCACCAGCGTCCCGTCACGCAAGACGGCCTGCGCCCGCACCCCCGCCGCTGCCGGCACAAGATCGTCCGAGGTCACCGCGGGCAGCAGTCTCCGCACGGCCGAGGTGAACGCCTCCTTGGAGAGGGAGCGCCGCAGCTCCCCCGCCCCATACCGCCAGTGCCGCCCGGCGAGGCGCCAGGACCCCGGCCAGCTCAGCGTCCCCGCCAGCTCCCGTGGCCGCACCACACCCCATCCGTACCCCTCACGGGCCAGCGCCGGCACCGCGTTGGGTCCCACGTGGACCCCGCCCCCGATGCCCCGTGTCAGATGCACCCCCAGGAAGGGGAAGGCCGGGTCCGGCACCGGATACACCAGGCCACGCACCAGCTCGGGGCGCGCCAGGTCGAAGTACTCCCCGCGGAAGGGGACGATCCGCATCCCGGGGTCGTCACCGGCCAGCATCGCCACCCGGTCGCACTGCAACCCCGCGCAGTTGACCAGGATCTTTCCCCGCACCACCGAGCCGTCGGCCGTACGGACAGCCACCCCGAGCGCCGCACGCCGGTCGATGCGGACGACCTCCGCCCCGTACCGGACATCCGCCCCGGAGGCGTCCGCGAGGTGCTCCGCCACCGAGCCGTAGTCACAGATCCCCGTCGTGCCGACCTGGATCGCGGCGAGCCCCCGCACCTCCGGTTCGTACTCCGCGATCTGGGCGGGGCCCAGCTCCCGCACCGGAATGCCGTTCTCCCGGCCGCGCTGGACCAGTGCGTGCAGGCGGGGCAGCTCGGACCGCTCCGTGGCGACGATCAGCTTGCCGGTGACCTCGTGCGCGATGCCGTACTCCGCGCAGAACTTGACCATCTCGGCGGCGCCCCGCGCCGCGTACCGAGCCTTCAGGGAGCCGGGGCGGTAATAGATCCCGCTGTGGATCACCCCGCTGTTGCGTCCCGTCTGGTGCCGCGCGGGGCCGGCCTCCTTCTCCAGGACGGTGACCCGCGTGCCCGGCGCGGCGCGCGTGATGGCATACGCCGTCGACAGACCGACGATCCCGCCGCCGATCACCAGCACATCGCAGTCGTACGCCCCGGCCCGGACCATCCCGCATCACCTCCCACACCGATAGTGCACTGCGCCACTGACAACGCCCCCAAACCCGGCGAGGGCCGCAGGGTTACAGGGTGCGTAATTGCTGTTGCCGTTCCGGCGGCGCCCGGCTTGCGACGGTGCATGGGAGGACGGACTACGCGGGGGCCACGAGCAGCGGCCTGGCCCGCTCACGCAGCTCCACCACCCGCGGCTCGTCCCCGTACGGCTCCAGGCGGTGCAGCAGGTCCTTCACGTACTCCGTGGTCCGCGCGGACGAGATGCGTCCGGCGACCTCCAGAGCGCGTGTGCCCTGCTCGCAGGCGGCGTCGAGGTTCCCCGACTCCAGCTCGGCGACCGCCGACACCACGAGCCGCAGGCCGTGCGAGCGCACGAACTCCTCCGTCGGCCGCTTGAGCGCCTGCTCCGTGAAGCGCCGCACCTGACGGGGCGCCTTCAGGTCGCGATAGCACTCGGCGGCGTCCGCCGCGAAACGGTCGTAACCGTAGAAACCGAGCCATGACGGGTCGTTGTCTCCGTCCCGGGCCCGCTCCAGCCATCCCTCGGCCGCCCGGAGGGCCGCCCCCGCCGCCTGCGCGTCGTTGGCGCGCGCGTGTGCGCGTGCCTCGACGAGACGGAAGAAGCTCATCGTGCGTGCGGTGGCCAGACCGCGGTTGCGCTCCAGGGCCGCCTGCGCGAGGTCGACGCCCTCGTCGCCGAAGCCGCGGTAGGTCGCCTGGAGGGACATGGAGGCCAGGACGTACCCCCCTAAGGGGACGTCGGCCGCCGCGCGGGCCAGGCGCAGGGCCTGGATGTAGTAGCGCTGGGCGGCCTCCTGCTGGCCGGTGTCGAAGGCCATCCACCCGGCGAGGCGTGTCAGCTCGGCCGACGCGCCGAAGAGCGAGCGGCCCACCTCGTCCGAGTACGAGCCGAGCAGCAGGGGCGCCGCCTCGACCCGCAGGCACTCCGGGACCATCGACGAACGCCAGTCCCCGCCCCCGTACTTGGAGTCCCAGCGGCGGGCGTCCTCGGCGGCCTCCCGCAGCTTCACCACGTCGCTGTGGCCGACCTTCATCGGCTGCCCGCTGTTCGTACCGTCGGTGCCGTCGGCGGGATGGCCCGTCTCGCGGGGCTCGTCCAGGGCGACGTCGCGGGCGACCGAGCTGTCGGCCGGGGTTATCAGCCAGCGTGAGGCCGGCGTGGCGTACGCGCTCACCGCGAAGGAGCCGGCGAGCGACTGCCAGATGCCGCCGCTGCCCGCGCGCCTGCCCGCCAGGTCGAGGCGGTAGAGCTCGGTCGCCGACTTCACCGCGGCGCCCACGTCGCGCGGGAAGGCCAGGCCCACCTCAGGCGCGGGATCGGCGTCCGCGAGCCCGATCTCGTGCAGCGGGACGGGGCGGCCGAGCTTCTGTCCGATGGCCGCGGCGATGAGGTGCGGGGCGGCGCCCTGCGGCACCATGCCCTTGGACACCCACCGGGCCACCGACGTCTTGTCGTATCGAAGCGTCAACCCGCGTTGGCCGCCGAGGTCGTTGACCCTGCGCGCGAGTCCCGCATTGCTGATTCCCGCGAGGGCGAGAACGGTGCCGAGTTTTTCGTTCGGCCCGCGTTGCTCCCTGGACATGCGCCACCCCTCGACACAGACGGCTGCCGTGCGGTGGCTTGACCGCGCGGCATTCGTGCTGCGTTCCCCCAGGGGCAGCGGCGTCCGCGACTGCGACCGCCGTGGCCCGGAACCTCGGCCGCAAGAGCATTTGGCCGAGCCCCCAGGTATATGCCTCCGCGAAAACATCAGCACACACAGCGTAGTTCGCCGAATCCCAAGCGTTAAGAGGCGCAGTTCCGTATGGCGAGATTGTTGCCGGTAGGGAAGCGGTGGAGTGCCGGGGTGTGCTCCGGGTGTGTGGCCGTGCGCCTGCGTGTGCGCTCTTCACCGGCCATAAGGGGAGCGCTTCCATGGACGGTGCGTGGGTCGGCCCGCTGCGCTGGAGTCAGTGGGCTGGGGGACACCGCCGCCTCCATCCCCGCGGGCGGCGGACCGGTCCGGGGGGCGAACGCCGCCTCCCGGACTGTGTGTTGCCGTTCACGGTGCCGCCGCGTGAACGCCAACCGCCGATTTGGCTGAAAATCGCCTCTTCGGACGCCGGGGTCGTGCGCCCCGGCGCAAGGAATGCGCCGTGGTCGCGCCTTTCAAGTACCGCTCTCTCGCGGCAGGTCGACGGGAGCGTCGGCACCCCCGTAGCCACTCCCGCGCGCCTCCTTCGTGGCAGCATGGGACCCCAGTTCTCGATGCACTGGTTGTCCACAGCCTGTGGAGGCAACGATGCGGTGGTTGGTGGGGTGGAGCAGCACTGCCGTGAAGCCTGCGGTGGTGGGCTCGGCCGGGGCCACCGGTGAGAACGGCGAGACCGTTCATCCCGTGGGCTCCCAACTCCTCTGGGGTGACCCGGATCCGCTGTGGGCGGTGGGTGACTGGCGCCCGGACGAGGTGCGCACGGTGCAGGCCGACGAGCAGACGCGCATCGCGGTGCTCGGGACCTGCGGGGCGAGCGACGAGCAGCTCAGGGTCGGCCTGTTCGCCGCCCGCGGCGGCGCCCTGCGGCACCTGACCGCGTGGTCGGGGAGCTACACCGCGGTCGTCCAGGTCGGGCGGCGCGTCATGGTCGCCGGTGACCTCGCGGGCGCGCGCCCCGTCTTCTACACCCCCTGGGCCGAGGGCACGGCCTTCGCGACGGCCGCGCTGCCGCTCGCCGACCTCATCGAGGCCCACCTGGACATCGGCCACCTCGCGGCGCTCCTGGCGGCGCCCGACGTGCCGGAGGCGCTGCACGACTCGACGCCCTACCAGGGCGTGCGCCGTGTGCCACCGGGGCATGCGCTGATCCTGCGCGCGGGCAGCCGGGAGATCGCCGGGTACGAACACGTGGCGTCCCTCGCGGTCGCCGCGCCCGCCACCGACGCGACCAGCGCCGTGGACGGCGTCCGTGACGCCCTCGTGGAGGCGGTACGCACCCGCCTCAGCGCCCCCCGGCACGTCCCCGGAGCGGACGTCGACCCGGGACCCGTGCCCGGCATGGGCCCCGCCGAGCGGCGCGCGGCGCGCGGGATGCCGGTGCCCGGCATCGGCGCCGACCTCTCCGGAGGGCCCGCGTCCGGCACGCTCGCCCTGCTCGCCGCCGGCCTCCCCGGGATGCCCGGCACCGTCCTCGGACACGGCACGGGCGCGGGGGAGCGGCTCCTTGCCGTCACCTTCAACGACCTCGCGATCAACGGCCGCGAGGCCGAGCTGGAGCGGGCCGGCGCCATCGCGGCCAACCCCCGCCTGCACCACGTGGTGGTCGCCGCGGGCGAAGAGGCCCTTCCGTACGCGGACTTGGACGGCCCTCTGACGGACGAGCCGAGCGCCACCCTCGTCACGGCGCAGCGCCACCGCGCGCGGCTCTCCTCGGGCAGCGCGGACCACTTCACGGGGTACGGCGCACGGCAGGTCCTCGACGCGCATCCGGCCCGCCTCGCCGACCTCCTGATGGACCGCAGGCGGCGCCACCTGCTGCGCCCCGTCGCGGCGTTGGCGAAGGCGGACGGCACCCCGGGCTCCGTCATGGTCCCCGCGCGCGTGTACGGCGCCGCGCGCAAGCTCGCCCGGATGTCCTATCGCGCGGGCGTCGATTCACTCGCCGAGCGTCTCCTTCAGCGCCGCTTCGACGATCCGGGCGGGGCGGTGGGGGCGTCCCTCGCCGCTCTCGCGTGGGCGAGGCCGGGGCCCGCCGCGCGGTGGCTGACGGGCGAGGCCCTCGCTGAAGTATCGGTTCGCCTCCAGGACACGACCGGGCGTCCCGGCGCCGGTCCCGGCCAGCGCCCCGGGGAATTCCGCGCCCGCGCGGCCCTCGCCCGGCACGCGGCCGACCTGCGCGTCCTCGAACAGGCCGCCGAGGTCCGCTTCCAGCGCCTGCACGCGCCCTTCCTGGACAACCAGGTGGTCCGGGCCTGCCGCGCGCTCCCCGTGGCCCTGCGTGTCCAGCCGGGGGCGCGTGCGGCGATCCTGCGCACGGTCCTCGAAGGCGCCGGGGTGGCCGAACTGCCGCCCGGCTGGGGCGCTCCGTCCCACGCGTCGTCCACGGCGGCGGCGCGGACGGGCCTGCGGGTGGCGGTGGACGACCTCCTCGCCCTCTTCGACACGCCCCTGCTCGCACAGGCGGGCCTGGTGGAGGCCCGCGTGGTGCGCAAGGCGCTGCGTGCGGCGGCCGAGGGCGAGCCGTTGCCCCTGGACGGCTTGGCGGACCTGGTCTCCACGGAGCTGTGGCTGCGCCGCCTGCTGTCCCGCAGGGGCACGTGCTGGACGGGCACACCCGCGCGGCAGAGGGCCGTCCCCACGGGGAGCGTCGTGCCGCAGAGGGGCGCCTTGGGGGCGGGGCGGTAGCCGCGGTACCTGGACCCGGCCGTCGCGGTACCCGCACCTGGCCGTCGCGGTATCCGTACCCGGCCGTCGCGGTATCCGTACCCGGCCGGGCGCGGCGGCCGGGCCCGGTTCGCCAAGGGGAAGGAAATCCTCGCGCCTCAACCCGCCCGACCGGCGAGAATGACTCCGTGCGGTACAGAATCCTGGGCGCCACCGAGGCGTACGACGAACAAGGAGCGGCCCTGCCCGTCGGGGGCCGGAGGCTTCGCGCGCTCCTCGTCGCCCTCGCGCTCCGCACCAACCGCACCGTCCCCGTGGACGCCCTCATCGCCGAGGTATGGGCCGAGGACGAGCCCCCGACCGACGCTCCCGCCGCCCTCCAGGCCCTCATCGGCCGCCTCCGACGCGCGCTCGGCAAGGCCGCCATCGCCTCGGATCCCGGCGGCTACCGCCTCACCGCACCCCCCGAAGACGTCGACCTGCACCGCTTCGAGCGCCTCGTGCGCGAGGGTAGGGCGGCCCTCGGCCTGCACGACCCGGCGTCAGCCGCCCGCATCCTCGAAGAGGCGCTCACCCTGTGGCGCGGCCCCGCCCTCGCCGACCTGCCCGACCGCGGCGCGGCCACCCGCCCCGAAGCGCTGCTCGCCGAGGCGACCCGCGCGCGCGTCGAGGCGCGGCTGCTCCTGGGCCACGCCTCCGACGTCGTACCGGAGCTGAAGGAGCTCACCACCGCCCAGCCGTACGACGAGGCGCTGCACGCCCTCTTGATCCGCGCCCTGCGCGCGGCGGGCCGGGGTGCCGACGCCCTCGCCGCGTACGAGAACGCCCGCCGCACGCTCGCCGACGCCCTCGGCACCGACCCCGGGCCGGAACTGCGGGCCCTGTACGCGCAGTTGCTGGACCCGGAGGGGAGCGTGGCACCACCTCCCACCGTCAACGGAACGGAACGCTTGGAGCGGCGCGAGCACGCGGAGCGCTCGGGGCGTGCGGAGCACCTCGGGCATGCGGGCCATCCCGAGTACGTGGACCACCCCGGGCATGCGGGCCACCCCGGGCACCCGGATCACCCCGAGTACGCGGAACACCCGGATCACCCTCCGCGTCGCGCGCGTCCGGCGCGCAAAGGCAACCTCCGCCCCCGCCTGACCTCGTTCGTCGGCCGGGAACCCGAACTCGCCGCCATCCGTTCCGACATACGACGAGCCCGCCTGGTCACCCTCACCGGCCCCGGCGGCTCCGGCAAGACCCGCCTCGCCGAGGAAGCCGCCGCCGGGCATCCGCAGGCATGGCTGGCCGAGCTCGCCCCGCTCGACCATCCGGAGGCGGTGCCCGGCGCTGTCGTCAGCGCGCTCGGTCTGCGCGAGACCGTGCTGATGACCAGCGAGCTCTCCGCGCTGCCGCAGGACGACCCGACCGCCCTGCTCATCGAGTACTGCGCCCCGCGCAGCCTGCTCCTGCTCCTCGACAACTGCGAGCACGTCATCGGCGCCGCCGCCGACCTCGCCCAGACCCTCCTCACGCACTGCCCCGATCTCACCGTCGTCGCCACCAGCCGCGAACCTCTGGGCGTGCCGGGCGAGTTCGTCCGCCCGGTCGAACCGCTCCCGCCTGACCCGGCGCACCGCCTCTTCACCGAGCGCGCCATGGCCGTGCGCCCGGACTTCGCCCCGGAGAAGGAGACCGAGGCCGTCGCCGAGATCTGCCGCCGCCTCGACGGCCTGCCCCTCGCCATCGAGCTGGCCGCGGCCCGCCTGCGCCTGCTCACGCCCCGGCAGATCGCCGACCGCCTCGACGACCGCTTCCGCCTCCTCACCAGCGGCAGCCGTACGGTCCTGCCGCGCCAGCAGACCCTTCGGGCCGTCGTCGACTGGTCCTGGGAGCTCCTCGAGGAGTCCGAGCGGACGGTCCTGCGCGAGGTGTCCGTCTTCGCGGGCGGCTGGGACCTCCCGGCGGCCGAGGCGGTCTGCACCGGACCCGCCGCCGACCTCATCGGCGCCCTGGTGGACAAGTCCCTGCTCATCGCCGAGCCCACGGCCAAGGGCGACATGCGGTATCGCATGCTGGAGACCATCCACGAGTACGCGACCGAGCGGGCCGCCGAGCGGCCCGAGCTCCGCACGGCCGCGGCCCACCGCCACACCGCGTACTTCCGCGCACTGGTCGAACAGGCCGAGCCCCTGCTCCGCTCGGCCGAGCAGCTCCCCTGGATCCAGCGCCTGGAGACGGAGCTGGACAACATCCGCGCGGCCCTGCAGCGCACCATCGAGTCGCGCGCGCAGCGCGAGGAGGACGACGCCCTGGCGATCGTCCTGGGCATCGGCTGGTTCTGGTGGCTGCGGAACTACCGCAGGGAGGCCATGGAGTGGGTGACCCGCCTCCTTCGCCTCGCACCGCCGCTGCCGTCCACGAGGCCGGACGGAGGTGCGGATGGAGGTGCGGACGGAGGTGCGGACGGCACACAGGAGGAGTCTCGCCACTGGTCCTGGATGAGCCTGCACCTGCTGCGCATCTTCCTGGAGGTGGACGCCAGTCCGTCGGACGCGCTGGCCGAGGAGGGCTACCGCGCGTACGTCGCTCAGGTGCGGGACGCCTTCGCGCGGTCGGTGCCCGCGGCGGCCCGCTTCCCCGGCCTCATCTGGCCGTTCACCACCTTCTTTCTCGACGGCTCCGATGCCGCGCGACCCGCCATGGACGCGGTGGTCGCCAACTGCCGCAGACACGGCGGCGACTGGGAGGTCGGGGTCAGCCTGATGTTCCGTACGCACCTGGCCGTCGACGCCCCGGGCCATCTCTTCGGGGTCGACGAGGACCTCGCCGAGCTGCGCGAGCTGGCCGGGCGTACGGGCGACCGCTGGATGCGCGCCCAGGTGTCCAGCGCGGCGGGCGAGGCAGCGATGGTGCGCAGCCTGCATGACGAGGCACGCGTCGAGTACGAAGAAGGGCTGCGGCTCGCCTATGAGGTGGGCGCCTACGCCGAGACGCCCTTCCTGCTCGTCCGGCTCGCCGAGATCGCGTACCGCGAGGGTGACCGGGCGGTGGCGGTGAAGATCCTGCACGAGGCGGGGATCGAGGCCGACCGCTATGGCGTGGCGGACTCCCGCGCCTTCATGCGGCTGCTGCAGTCGCTGATGGCACTGGACGACGGCGATGTCTCCCAGGCCCGAGCCCTGTACGAGGCGTCTCGCGAGGAGGCGTTGCGGGGCACGCCGCCTCCGCAGTTCAACGCCGCCCTCAAGGGCGTGGAATCCAGGATCGTGGCCGCCGAGTCCGGGCCGGAGGAGGCGCTGCCGCTGCTCGCGGACGGTGTGCGCGGGGCACTCGACGACCGGTGCGCGGAGGTGATCGTCGCCGGCCTGGTGGACGGCGGGGCCACCCTGGTCGGCCGGCTCGGCGATCATCCGCGCGCGGCCCGCCTGCTCGCCTTCGGCACCCGGCTGCGCAACGGCCACCCCCGCCCGATGCCGGAACGGGCCGAGGCCGAGGAGACCGGGGCGGCGGCCCTGGCGGCGCTCGGCCCCGAGCGGTACGAGGCCGAGACCGCCGCGGGCACGCGACTCACCGCGGACCAGGTCCTCGCGGAACTGACCCGCACGGAACCGAGCTGAGCCGCATTGCCCCGAACTGCCCCGCATGGAACCGAGCTGAGCCGGCCGCAGCCTACGTACAGCGGAAGCGTGACTGCGCCCAGTCCGCGAGCGCTCCCGAGTCGAACGGCGAGTGCGGCACGACGGCCAGGCGGATCGTTCTGCGGCCGGTCAGGTTCACCTGCACCGGCACCGCCGGGTCCCCGCCCTTGATCAGCGGTGACTGCCACAGCCGTGCGCCGTCGCCGAAGACCGAGAACCGCACTTTGCCCAGGCCCATCGTCATGTCGTCGACACCGACGACCGCCTCGTACGAGGAGCATGCGCGGTTCAGGTCGATGGTGACGGAGGACTGGCCGTGGACGGTCACGCCGTGGTCGTACCGCTTGTCGGCGATGGACAGGCCGGACCGCTGCCAGACCCAGCTGCTCTCGCCGAGCCGCATCTCGGGCTTGGTGCCGTCACCGACGACGCCGTACCGCAGCTCGCTCCACTGGTAGACCGCGGGCGCGGGCGGCGGAGGCGGAGGCGGCGGCTCGGGTTTCGGCTTCGACGGCGTGGGAGTCGGCTCCGGCTCCGGCTTCGGGGCCGGCGGCTTGGGCTTCGGAGTGGGCGTCGGGGTCGGCTTCGGCTCGGGAGCGGGCTTCGGCGGAGGCTTCGGCTTCGCCTCGGCGACCGGCTGCTCGGGCTTCGGCTTCGGTTTCGGGGGCGGTGGCTTGCTCGGCGCGACGGGTTCGACGGCCTGGGGCTTGTCGGCGCTCGGCAGGTCCTTGGGTTTGTCCCCGCCCGCGGTGAGAGCCAACGCCACCGCGGCGGCCGCGACGACCACACCCGCGGCGATACCGGCCTTCGCGGGCGCGCCGAGCCCCTCGGCCGCCGCGCCGCCGCCCGCCGCGCCACCTGCCGAGCCTCCGCTCGCCGCTGCCGCGCCCGCCGCACCGGCGCCCGCGGCACCCGCGGCGCCACCGCCCACGAGGGCGGCCACCTTCGCGTACCCGGCGGCGCCGAACCAGCCGATGACCGCGATCGGCACGACCCCGGGAATGCCGCTGGCGACTTCCTCGATCTGGCCCGCGGCCAGGCGGCACTTGGCGCACTCCTCCAAGTGCTTGCGCAACCCCCGCTCGGCCCGGGTGCGCAGGCTGCCGCGCGCGTAGGCGCCGAGCCGGTCGGCGTACCGGGCGCACTCCTCGTCGGCGGTGAGCGTGGTGCTCACATGGGCCTGGAGATACGCCTCCTTCAGGCCCTCGCGCGCCCGCTTGGCGAGCACCCGGGTGCCGTTGGCGTCGAGCCCGAAGAGCGTGGCGACGTCGCTCGGGGACTCGTCCTCGACCTCCGTGTGCCACAGCACGGCCTGCCAGCGTTCCGGAAGGCTCCGGAACGCCTGCATGGCCATGGACTGCTCGGCCTCGTGCATCGCGCGCACGTCCGCGCCCAGATCGAGAGTGTCGTCGTCGGAGACCTCGGAGCTGCGCGAGGCCTGCGCGGCGAACACCGCGAAGTCCTCGACCAGCTGCTCCCGCTTCGCGGACTTCGTCCACCCGGCGGCGACGCGGCGCACCGTGGTGAGCAGATAGGCGCGTACGGCGTGCTCGGGGCCGCTGCCGCCACGGACCGCCTGCAGCATCCGCGCGAAGACCTCGGCCGTGAGGTCGTCGGCGGTGTGGGCGTCACGGCAGCAGGTGCCGGCGTATCTGCGGACCGCCTCGGCGTGCCTTCGGTACAGCTCCTCGTACGCGGTGTCGTCGCCCGCCCGCATCCGGGTGATCAGGACGCTGTCGGCCGGCGGGCCTTCGCTCGGAAGTCCTTCCCGCTGCGACGGAACGCTCGGATCCGCGCCACCGGGGCCGCTACCGGCCGGGGGTCCGCCTTGGTTCGGCACCTGCCCGGGAGGCGGCCCAGCGGCCCCTCCGCCCCAGGCGGAGGACGACTGGTCACGCCCGTCACCACTCATCGCGGAAGCCCCCGCTTGCACACTCAGACCCGGCCATCCGGGAAAGAGTGCCATACCGTTCCGCTACGCCGAACGGTGATGACGGTCAACCACCCTTCCGGGGTGACTTCCCGTATTCGAGCACTACCGTTCACTCGTTCGTGGAAGGCTCAACTCCTGTGTGTATACAGGCAGTTGAGCCCTCCACGTGGCGATCTCGTGCAGACTCTGTGCCGCTGCCGCTGCCGCTGCCGCTGCCGCTGCCGCTGCCGCTGCCCGCTGTGCCGCGTCAGGCCGTGGGGCGCGAGCGTAGCCCCTCGAGCAGGATGTCGAGCAGTCGCGAGGACGCCGCCGCCTGCTGCGCCGCGTCCGGCAGCGAAGGCGCCGCCGTGGCTATCACCAGGAGCACGTCCGACACGGTCACGTCGGCGCGCAGTTCGCCCGCCGCACGCGCCCGCTCCACGAGACGCCCGACGACGTCCAGGAGCGCGACCGCCCCGGGGTCGTCGGCCGCCGACTCCTCGGCCGGGGCCGAGCGCTGCTCGACGAGCCGCAGTTCCGGACCGTCCCCTGCCGCCTGCCGTTGCTGCGGCACGCGTGCCTCGTCGTCCCGTGCGCCCGCGACCTCGTCCGCGACGCCCACCCGCAGCACCTGCGGCGGCAGGAGCCGCCCCGCGCCGGACGCGACGGACGTCCGCAGGAAGCGCGAGAGCGCCGACCACGGTTCGTCCTCCTGCCCGAGCGCCGAACGCGCCTGGTCGGTCAGCCGGGAGGTCTCCTCCTCGGCTATGCGCCGCACCAGCACGTCCTTGCTGGGGAAGCGGCGGTAGACCGTGCCGACGCCGACCCGTGCGCGCCGGGCCACGTCTTCCATCGGCGCGCCGTAACCCAGCTCGCCGAAGACCTCGCGCGCCGCGCGAAGAACGTGCTCGAGATTGCGCTGTGCGTCCACTCGCAGCGGCGTCGAACGCGGTCCGTCCCCCATGTCGCGTCCGTTCCCGCTGGTGGCGACGGCTGACGCCGACGCCATGCTCGAAGTCCAGTGAGATTCCTGAATATGCATACGCGTTCCCCCGGTAATGACGTCTCCCCCCGGAGACACTCCCCGTCATTGACACCCGGAGCGTGAGGAGTGAGCCCGATACCCGAGCCCCCCGTAGCTGGACCCGACGAGCGCATCCCCCGACACCCCGACGACACACGAACATAGTTGAGCCAGAGTCAATTCAGAAGGGGTGGGTTCCGCACGGACCGCCCCCCGATCGGAGTACGCACCGATTCCGACCCGATTGCACCCTCTTGCCTTCGCCCTCTTCCCCGCGCTGACCTGCGGACCTTTCCCTCGCACCGGCGAGGCCCCGACGGCGCGTCGCAGACCGCGACCGGTCACACAAATTGTCGAGCCTGTGGACAAACGCAAGAGCTGGGTGCGTCATGGGATGGTGAAGGAACCTGTGCGCATTCTCGTTGTGGGCGGCGGATACGTCGGCATGTACACCGCGCTGCGCCTCCAGCGGAAGCTGAAGCCGGAGCTGAAGCGGGGCGAGGCGGAGATCGTGGTGGTGACGCCCGATCCCTATATGACCTACCAGCCGTTCCTGCCCGAAGCCGCGGCCGGCTCCATCTCGCCGCGGCACGTCGTGGTCCCGCTCCGCCGCGTCCTGGACAGATGCCGGATCGTCATCGGCCAGATCGAGACGGTCGACCACGCCAAGCGCACGGCCTCCTTCACCACGCTCGCCACCGCGGACGAGGGTTCGGGCGCCGTCGAGATCACGTACGACGAGATCGTCCTGGCCCCGGGGTCCATCTCGCGCACCCTGCCGGTGCCCGGCCTGGCCGAGCACGGGGTCGGCTTCAAGACCGTCGAAGAGGCCATCGGCCTGCGCAATCACGTCATCGAACAGATGGACATCGCTTCCTCGACACGCGACCCCGCGATCCGTGACGCGGCCCTCACCTTCGTCTTCGTGGGCGGTGGTTACGCGGGGGTCGAGGCGCTCGGCGAGCTGGAGGACATGGCCCGCTACGCCGCGCGGTACTACCACAACGTCAAGGCCGAGGACATGAAATGGATCCTCGTCGAGGCCTCCGGGCGGATCCTTCCCGAGGTCGGCGAGGAGATGGGCAAGTACACGGTCCGTGAGCTGCGGCGCCGCAACATCGACGTACGCCTGGAGACCCGTCTCGACTCGTGCGAGGACCGGGTCGCCGTCCTGAGCGACGGCTCGCGCTTCCCCACCCGTACGGTCGTGTGGACCGCGGGCGTCAAACCGCACCCGGTGCTCGCCGCGACGGACCTGCCGCTGAACGAACGCGGTCGCCTCGACTGCACCGCGAAGCTGACGGTGAACGGAGCCCCGCACGCGTGGGGCGCGGGAGACGCGGCGGCCGTCCCCGACGTCACCTCGGACGAGCCCGGCAAGGAGTGCGCCCCCAACGCCCAGCATGCGGTGCGCCAGGCCAGGACACTCGGCGACAACATCGCCGCTTCCCTGCGCGAACAGCCCCTCAAGGAGTACACGCACAAGTACGTGGGCTCGGTCGCGTCCCTGGGGCTGCACAAGGGTGTCGCACATGTCTATGGGCGGAAGCTGAAGGGCTACCCTGCCTGGTTCATGCACCGCGTCTACCACCTGAGCCGCGTGCCCACCGTCAACCGCAAGTCCCGGGTGCTCGCCGAATGGACCCTGTCCGGCCTGTTCAAACGCGAGATCGTCTCCCTGGGGTCGCTCGAACACCCACGTGCGGAGTTCGAACTCGCGGCCGGGGGCAGAAGCCCGAAGGAGTCCTCCTGACCGGAGGCAGGAACTCCCCGCACGACACCGGCGTCTGACGGATGTCAGTCCGGTCGGCCAGACTGTTCGTGTGACCATGGGCGGGCCAGGACCGCCGGAATCCCCCGCCCGATCCAGAAGCGACATCACGAGGCCTACCGCAGTGAACTTCACGCGCTGGAGCGCCCGGCTCCCCGGAACGCAGCGCCGCGCCGCGGCGCGCACCGACCTGGGGGTCTCCCCGCCACAGCGAGCAGAAAGCTCCGTCCCCGCGGCCCGTGCCGAGGAAGGACAGGAAGGCACCGTCCTCGCCCCCGCTGCCGCGGGCGTGGACGAGCTGCCGACCCGTGAGGTGCTCGACCGCATTCCGGCCCTCGTCGCCCTGGTGCACGGCCCCGACCACCGCATCGCGTACGTCAACGGGGCGTACGCCACCGCATTCGGCGAGCGCCCCGTGGGCGAACCGGCCCGCGACGCGCTGCCCGAGCTGGAAGAGCTCGGCCTGCTGCCGCTCCTCGACCAGGTCCTGCGCAGCTCGAAGCCGCGCACGGTCAAGTCCCGCAAGGCGGCGGGCGGCCGGTCGTACACCTTCACCTGCACCCCCGTGACGCTCTCCGTGAGCGGCTCCGACGTGGGGCTCAAGGATGACGGCGTCCTCGTCTTCGCCGCCGACGTCACCGACCACGCGGAGGCCGCCGAGCGCCTGCGGGCCAGCGAGCGCACCCAGCGCGAGACGGCCGTCACCCTGCAACGCTCGCTGCTTCCCCAGGAGTTGGAGCAGCCCGACGACCTGCGCATCGCCGCCACGTACCAACCGGGCGGCACGGAGGCCGCGGTCGGCGGCGACTGGTACGACGTGATCACCCTCGGCGGCGGCCGCACCGCCCTGGTCATCGGCGACGTCATGGGCCGCGGTGTCCGCGCGGCGGCCGTCATGGGCCAGCTCCGCACCGCCGTGCGCGCGTACGCCCGCCTCGACCTGCCCCCGCACGAGGTCCTGCAGCTCCTGGACGGCCTCGCCGCGGAGATCGACGCCAGCCAGATCGCCACCATGGTCTACGCCGTGCACGACCCGAACGAAGGCTGCCTGGTGTACGCCTCCGCCGGGCACCTGCCGATTCTCGTGCGGGACGAGGGCGGCACGATCCACCGGGCGGAGGAGCCCACGGGCCCACCCCTCGGTACGGGCGGCTGGCTGCACACCTCGGGATCGGTCCCGCTCGGCCCCGGGTCGACCGCCGTCCTCTACACGGACGGGCTGGTCGAGCGGCGCAGAGAGGACATCGACGAAGGCGTCGCGTCCCTGGAGCGCGCCCTCGCGGGAGCCACCGGCACACCCCAGGTGGTGTGCGACCGGCTGATCCGCGCCCTGGGGGTGACGGCCGATCACGACGACGACGTGGCGGTCCTCGTCCTCCAGCAGCCGGCACGCACCGGCCTGGACGCGGAACTGTTCCGCAACGCCGCCCTGGAGCTGCTCGGCGGGGTGGAGGCGGCGCCACGCGCGCGTGCCTTCGCCACCGGTGTCCTCGCCAGCTGGCGCTTCTCGCCCGAACTGCACGACCTGGGAGTCCTCGCGGCCAGCGAGCTGGTCGCCAACTCCCTCCAGCACGGCACCCCGCCGATGCGCCTGCGGCTGCGCCGCACGGACCGCCGACTGATCATCGAGGTCACGGACGGCGACGACCACCTGCCCAGGCGCCGCCGTGCCGAGCCCGCGGACGAGGCGGGACGTGGCATCGCCATCGTCGCCACGATCGCCTCGAACTGGGGCTCGCGGCGGACACCGGGCGGCGGCAAGGCGGTGTGGTGCGAATTCGCCCTGCCGCGCCCGTAGCGCCCGTGCGTAGTGCCCGTGCCTAGTGGCTAGGAGCTTGCGGGCAGGGACTCCACGGACTCGGGGGCGCCCTGGGCGACCACCCGGCTCTTCGCCGCGTACGGCTGGTTCTGCAGCGGCGTGAGCTGCCGCCCCAGTCGTACGGCGAGGACGGTGATGCCGAGCGAGAACAGCAGGAACGTCACGATGTACGGCCCGTGCAGCGCGGCCCCCATCGGGCCGCCGACCGCGGGACCGACCGCGAGCGCCAGCTGCTTCACCAGGGCGAAGGCCGAGTTGTACTGACCGACCATCCCGGCCGGCGCCAGGTCGGCGACCAGCGGCGCGACGGTCGGCGCCAGCATCGCCTCACCGAGCCCGAAGAGCGCGTACGTGGAGATGAACGCGGCGGTGGCCATGGCCTGGCTGCCGTGCCCGAGCCCGGCGTAACCGGCCGCGATCCACGCGACGGCCCAGATCAGACCGACGGCGGCGATCACCCGGGACCGCTTGCGCCGCTCGACGAACTTCAGGACGGCGAACTGCGCGATGACGATCACGGCCGTGTTGGCGGCGAGCGCGATGCCCAGCGTCGATGGCGAGATCCCGGCCGCCTCCACGCCGTACGCGGAGAGCCCCGACTCGAACTGTCCGTAGCAGGCGAAGAAGAGCACGAACCCGAGCACGCAGAGCTGGACCATCGCCTTGTGCCGAAGCAGCGCCCGCAGCCCGCCCCGGGGCGCGGACCCGTCCTTGGGCACGGCGTCCTGAATGGAGGGCGCGTGCGGAAGGCGCACGGAGACGGCGATCGCGGCGAGCACCAGGAACATCCCGGCCTCGATGGAGAACAGCGTCGTGAAGCTGCTGGGGTCGTGCTCGTCGACGATCTGCCCGCCGATGAGGCCACCGACGCCGAGGCCCAGGTTCTGCAGGAAGAACTGCATCGCGAAGGCACGGGTGCGCGTGGTGGGCGTCGAGCACCAGACGATCATCGTGGCGAGCGCCGGCTGCATGACCGCGCTGCCCGCACCGAGGAGGGCCGCCGAGACGATCGCCGTCGGCTCACTGTTCGCGAAGCCCAGGGCGAGGGCACCCACCGAGGCGGTCAGCGCGGCCCCCATGAGTACGGGGAGCGGGCCGCGACGGTCGATGACGCGGCCGGTGACGGGCAGGACGATCAGCGCGGCCATGGCAAAGGCGGCGAGCACGATGCCCGCCGTACCGGCCCCGAGATCCCGCACCTGCGCCACGTAGACGTAGAGGAACGGAACCGTGAACCCGACACCAAACGCGCTCAGCGCGCTGCCTGCCTGAATACGACGCATCGCTGCGCCCATCGCCCTGGTCACTTTCACCTGCCTTAGGAGTTAGACGTGAAGACTTCGAAGCTAAAGTTAGAGCCTAAACAATACACCTAGAAGAACTTCAATGCCAAGTGAGGGCGTGCCATACTGCGGCCATGGGTGACACTCCCGGCCCCAGTGAGCCGACTCTCGAAGAGCAGATCGCCGCCTACCAGCGGGAGTTCCAGGACCTCGACCCCCAGGTCGAGGAGATCGTCTCGGCCCTCGGCCGCCTCAACCGGCGGATGAGCGTCGCCTACGGCCGCCAGACCGCGACCCTCGGCATCAGCAACGCCGAGTGGGAGGTCCTCAAGGCGCTCGTCCTCTCCGGTGCCCCGTACCAAATGGGCCCCGGCGAGCTGGCCAAGCGCCTCGGCCTCACGCCGGCGGCGATGACCCACCGCATCGACCGCATGGTGGCGGAGGGGCTGGTGACGCGGGACCGCGACGAGTCCAACCGCGTACGCGTGATCGTCGAGCTCACCGTGGAGGGCCGCGAGAAGTGGCTGGAGGCGATGCGCCTCGCGACGGTGTTCGAAGAGGACCTCCTCCAGGACCTGTCCCAGGAGGAGCGCGGGGCACTGGGAGAGGTACTGACTCGTCTCCTGCGCCGGGTCGAGGACGCCCAGCCGGACGCGGGCGGACGCCTCACGGACCTGGACTGAGCGGCCGTACAGAGACGTAGCGAGCGCTCGACCTCCGGTGTTTGACAGTCACCCGGCCGATCCGTAAGGTTCTTCGGGTTGCCACGGAGCCGTAACGGTTCTGCGACAGCACCTCCCGCCGCTGAGACGCGGCAAAACAAACTCTGCACGACATCCCACCGGGAACGATTTCGGCATGTCCGAATTCAATTCCACGGCTCGATTATGAGCCGCCGGGAAAACCCGCTAGAGTTTGAGACGTCGGAACGGCCCAACAGCCGGGAAGGCAAGCCCACTGACTGGGAATCAGGCCCGAAAGGATCTGATAGAGTCGGACTCGCCGGAAAGGGAAACGCGAAAGCCGAAAGGCTGGAGCGGGAACCGGAAAGGCGCCGAGGAAATCGGACACTAAAGAGTCTGATAGAGTCGGAAACGCAAGACAGCAAGACAAAAGAAACACCGAAGGGAAGCGCCCGGAGGAAAGCCCGAGAGGGTGAGTACAAAGGAAGCGTCCGTTCCTTGAGAACTCAACAGCGTGCC